>CAZDTI010000552.1:0-5397 GCA_964508085.1 uncultured Saprospiraceae bacterium
CACTTTTGGCGACCTGCCACTGACAATGACTTTGGCGCTAAGCTGGAAGAAAAATTAGGCGTCTGGCAAACAGCTTGGGAAGAGCGAATCTTGGACAAAGTTGAAGTTAAACCAAATGGAGCTACTGTCGGTGTTCTTATTGAACATTTACTTTTAGAAGGAGATGTACGCTATACTACTCGTTATCAGGCATTTGGAGATGGAAGCATTCTGGTCGAAAATAAATTTGAGGTATTATCAGGAGAACATCCTATGTTACCAAAATTCGGTATGCAAATGACTTTACCAGAAGGTTATGAGCATCTCAGCTGGTATGGTCGAGGGCCTTTTGAATCTTACTGGGATAGAAAAACCGCAGCAAATATTGGTCTATGGCAAGGAAATGTCTCAGAACAATTCCACCCTTATATTCGACCACAAGAAACAGGAAATAAAACGGATGTACGTTGGATGGCCTTACAAAATAATTCTGGACATGGTTTATTAGTTATTGGAGAACACCCCTTAAACATGAGTGCTTTACATTTCACAACAAAAGATCTACATCCTTCTAATATAAAAGCACAGCATCATGCCGGAGAGCTTATTCCTTCGAAGAGTGCGACATTAAATATCGACTTGCAGCAAATGGGAATTGGAGGAAACGATAGCTGGGGTTCATTGCCTTTAGAAAAATATCGATTGCCTTACCTTGATTATAGTTATCGCTTTTTGTTGCGGCCAGTCACTGGTGGAGATGCACTGGAGGAGCTTGGTGTGGAATGGGTGAGGTGATTTTGGTAACCGTAATGACAGAAAGAAGTACAATACATTCAAAATGTAAACAAATTGTTACATCCTTCCTCCTCTTAGGTAGCCTTCCTCCAGATCAGCTCAGGAACTTCTTGGTCCTCTTCTATAATTTTTGCCACTTTCAAATGATACAATACACTCTTCACCATTTTATCACTGACCCAACCATGAATGGCCCATCCCGTGCTATGATACCACCGAGCAACATCTGCTAACTTTTGATCATATCGTTCACTTACCAATCGAATGGCCTCATCGTCATTAGATTGCATGAACAAATCACAACGGTCATGGAGTGTTCGAAGCGTTCGAATAACCGCCTCTGGTTCTTCCTTCAAAATGCGATCAGTAGCTGCTACAACAAAACAAGGCCAAGGCGTTCGATATTCTCCAACTCGACGTAACTGTCCGCGATCTACATAAGGCTTAGTCGTGAATTTTTCCCAATAAAAAACATCACTTTCTATTTTCCCTAAGGAATCCAGCGCTCCCTCTAGGTTTTTTATCACTCTGAATTGCTTCTCCTCTAATTGATGACCTTTACTATTTGCATCTACGATCGCCATTAAATGAGAACCTGAACCGAAACGACTGATCGCGTAACGTTGATCGAAGATCTCAGAGTAATGTTTTAAATCGTTATTTACACCAGTGTGAACTCCCCAGGTTAATGGGGTGGTAACATATTCACTGATGATTTTGCTGGGGTTACCTCTAATGATGTCAGTGATGATCCCTTCTGTCAATAAGATACAGATATCAATTTCGTCATTTCGCAAGGCTTTAGTCATTTGCCCTGTTCCACCTTTGAAAGTCGTCCATTCCAGGTTGACTCCTCTCCCAGCGAAGAGCCCCTCTTCACGAGCAAGATGGATAGGAAGATTAAAATGTTCGGGTACGCCTCCTAGGCGAATAGTAGTGCTAATCATAGGGATAAATATAAGGGCTTTTTTCAACTTCAAGCGCAACTTCAACCTGTCCCTCCAATCGGCGGATTCCTTTTATCGTAAAAAAGACAAAGAAAACTTCAACTTTCGCAATACGCTTTCCAAGGTCAAGTACAACTATTTTCAATGTCAATTGTAAGCACAACTATAACTTCAACCCCTTTTAATTCGCAAGCGATTCGCGAACGGGGCGCTTTGAGGTTGAGGTTATAGTAGAAAAGAGTTGACAATTGGCTTAGTCAGCGATCGTTTTAAGGCTATTATCCACATAATTTTTAGTACTTTTGCACCGTTTTTAGAGGTGGATTCAAGAGCTATCATAGCAGAGTCCATTTCACTTGATTTCTAAAAAAATTTAATAAAAAGCAATTAAAATGTTAAAGCAAATCGTATTGGGGCTGTTAGGCCTTTTTTTAGTCCCATCTATTCTTTTCGCTCAGAAAGCTGATCCTGTTCTATTTACAGTTGAAAATACACCAGTAAATCTGTCTGAGTTTCAATACATCTATTCTAAAACGAACGGAGAAAAAGCCGATTTTTCCAAGGCTTCGCTACAAGAATACCTTGATCTCTATGTAAAATTTAAGCTCAAAGTACAGAGAGCCAAAGACATGCAATTGGACACCATTCCAACACTCCAAAGGGAGCTTGCGGGATACCGACAGCAATTAGCCAATTCTTACCTTGTAGATAAGGAAGTGACGGATCGTTTGGTTGATGAAGCTTATGCTCGATCAAAAAAAGAGATTGACATTAGCCACATCATGGTAACCTTAGCTCCAAATGCCAGCCCTACTAAACGAAAAAAGGCATTGGCAAAAATCAATACTTTACATACAATGTTGGAAAGCGGAGATTCATTCGAAGATGTTGTTAAAGAATATACCGAAGACAAATACACCAAAGACAAAGCAGGTCGACTTGGATATTTTGTTGCAATGTTCCGACAAGGTTTTTACGATATGGAAACAGCTGCTTACAATTTGAAAAAAGGTCAATACTCCAAACCTGTAAGAACAGCAGCAGGCTATCATATCATTAGAGTAAATGACACCAGAGAAGCGCGAGGAGAAATCGAAGTTGCACATATTTTGGTTCGGAACAAAACAGATTTGGTTAAAGGAACAAGCCCAGGGGCGAAGGCACAAATCGAAAGCATTTATAAGATGTTACAAGCAGGACAAAAATTTGAAGATGTAGCTAAGGCAAACTCTGAAGATAAAAGCTCTAAAGACAAAGGAGGAGTAGTTGGTCCGCTAACGACCAATAGCCCGGTAGATGAAACCTTTAAAAATGTTGCTTTCTCCATTACAAAAGATGGTGACTATTCTGCCCCTTTTGAAAGTTCTGTTGGTTGGCACATAGTTAGAAGAATCAGCAAGAAAGCAGCCGAACCAGAAGACATAGCGAAGCGTCGATTATTGACAAAAATCCAAGAAGGTGGTAAGAAGAAAAGAGGAGCACAGAAATTTAGTCGTCAGCAAATTGCTAAAGACGCTATGATCAATCGAATCAAGAAAGACGGTCAATTTAAAGAAGACAAAAATGTTTACAATTACTTTGTTGGAAAATTGGACAGTACCTTCCTAACACATAAATGGAAGATTCCAACATTCGAGCAAAATGCGCCGCTTATGAATTTCGGGAGCACCATGTCTGTTTCTGTTAAAGATTTTGCTGACTACGCCAAGCGATCTTCTTTGCGTATGAGACAACGGAACATTTCTGAATTAAATTCAACCGTTGAAGAAATCTATGGTGGTTATGTTGAAGAGATGTGTATTAAATATGAGGAAGGCCAGTTGGAAGCAAAGTATCCAGAATTCAAATCATTGATGAGGGAGTATGAAGAAGGTATTCTGTTATTTGAAGCAACGAAGTTATTGGTTTGGGATAAAGCATCTCAGGATACTGTTGGTTTGAAAGCCTTCCATGAAAAAAATAAAACCAACTACATGTGGGGCGAACGTGCGGAGGTAAGTGTGTATACGGTTAAAGCAGGTATGGAAGCCAGAGTTGATGACCTAAGAAAAGCTGCTGCTAACGCCGATCCGATTAATGTAAGATCTCGTTTTTTAGGCGACGAATCTACTTTTGCTTACGAAACGAAAACCTACGAAAAAGGGAAAAACAAAAACATGGAAGGAATGGCTTGGGCCGTAGGTACTTTGAGTGAATCAAAAGTGAATCCTAGAAACAAGGCAACCAGCTTTATGAAAATTGAAAAAATATTACCTCCATCTCAGAAGACGTTGAAAGATGCCAGAGGATACGTAATTGCGGATTACCAAGACTTTTTGGAGAAGGAGTGGTTGGTAGAATTGAATAAAAACTACAAGGTCAAAATTGAAGATAAGGTTTTTGAATCTATGGTTAAGTAATAATATTTATGTTAATAATACTTAGGTCGATTCATTCATTAGCTTTCACTACAATACTATTGTTACTGATAAGTCTGATGACTTTTGCTTGCCGAACTGGAGAAAGCACAACGCAAACTAAAGAAGACAAAGTACTCGCTCAGGTTTACAACAAAATGCTCTACCTCTCCGACATGGAAGGGATGTTTCCTGAGAGTTGCAGCAAGGAGGACAGCAGTATGATTGTAACTAGTTTTATTGAGCGATGGGTTCGAGACAATGTGCTTATGCATGAAGCAGAAAGAAACATCCCAAGCGATTTAAATATCGATGAATTGGTCAGGGATTATCGTTCTTCATTGATTCGTCTGAACTTTGAGAAAAACATGGTGGACATCTTAATGGATACCCTTGTAACTGAAGCAGAGATGGCAGCTCATTATGAAGAAAACAAAGAGCAATTTAAGTTGTCTTCCACCATTCTGCGTTGCTACTTGGTTAAAGTACCAAAAGGAATTGAGAATATGGATGAGCTGAAAAAGGCATGGCCAGGAAGAACAGCTGAAGGCTTTACCAATTTGTTGGAATTTGCTTCGCGTCATGCGGATGTTTATATGTTAGAGGATAGTAGTTGGTACAAAGTAGATGATATTGCCATTCAAATGCCTAAAGGAACGATTACACCAGGCAACTTATCAGTGAACAAAGACATCACTATGGAAGATAGTAATTTCCGATATTACTTTCGGGCGAAAGAGGTTGTACGTGCTAAGAAGATTGCACCAATGTCTTATGTGAAAGAGCAAATATCAAAAGTGATTTTGCACGATCGGAAAAGGAAGTTACTGAAAGAGAAAAAAGAGGAGATGTATGAGCGGGAGTTGAGGAAGAATAATATTAAGGTATTTTAGTTGATTGATGGGGTTTGCCTTGAGATTAAGCACTTCGGTGATGCCTTCGGCGAGGTACTTTTTCAGTCGAAAAAAAGTACCCAAAATTCTCGGCGAATCAAAGGCTCTGCTGCTCAGGCCGGCTCCCGCGCCCACATGATTCGCCATTCCCAACCCGCCACTATATCGTACATCATGCGCCTGATGTCGTTGTTACCTCTGGCAATTTCTCTTTGTGAACTATTACAATAGAAGGGTTTGTGCCCGTCTGGCCGCCGGACAGGTCCTCATGTGACTATGTGTTTAAAATATGCATAACAAGAACATCTCGCCTTAGAAAACAACCTGTAAGTTTGAAAGCGAAAAGTACTCTTGGTAATGAAACTTGCGAACTAAGAAAAATTATAA
>CAZDTI010000553.1:0-5393 GCA_964508085.1 uncultured Saprospiraceae bacterium
GCATAAACATTTGACCCGACTTGTCTACAAAAGGATCCGCAGTGTAGGTTACATTATTCTGTTTGTCAGACTGAGGTTCCCAATCACTCTTATCCGAAAGATTATTCCAGACGTTTACATTTTCAAAGGCCGTTCCATCTTTATGCCAGGCACCCATCGTTTCTGACCCTTCAATGAAGGTGTTATTATACACATTGATATCTACACCATTCCAATTAATTTGAATATTAGTCCATTGAGTATTCCAAACTACATTGCGATATACATTTACTTTTTCTGGGTTTGGCTCACTGTCATTACTGGAATCCAAGTAAATACCGGCTGCTTTGTACTGCCCATCAGTGGCGTATGCATCATGAAACCAATTATGATGTACATCAATATTTAAATCTCCTCCAATGATATATAGCAAGCCGCAATCGTCTGCGACTAGGTTACTGTAGGATACATCGTTATATGATATTACTGAGCCTTTATTGATTATTTTTATAACGTCTCTTCCAGCCTTTGTAAGCGTGTTATTTTTAACAAATGTGGTCTTCCCATCTCGCGCTACGATTGGTCCATCATAGGTTCCCAAATAGCCTGCATCGTGAATATAATTGTTAAGAATGCTTGTGTTTTCTCCAACTACATTAATAGCTGATGCATCAGAATAGGCAACTTCGCATTTTTCTATCACATTATCTTTGTGTTGTCCACCGCCTTTCCAATCTATCTTAATAGCAGAGATTTTAGTAAACAATCCATCAGCCTTACTTCCACGGGTCATGCCGCCAAAATAGCTTGATACCTGATACAGTTTATTTCCATCACCATTTAGATAAATCGTTCCACCTATTACTGCCAGGTTTCTGAATTCGATATAGCTTTTATCCTGAATGTTTATCACAGTTTCTCTTTTAGCAACTTGAATGGAACCTTCCTGAGGAGCTACTCCACCCGGTAGCTGAACAAATAATTCTTTGTTCGATGGATTGAAATACCATTCATTTTGATAATCCAATGCTTCTCGAATTCCTTCCAAATAAAATTCTCCAAGGCGTCCAGGCGCGTGTGCAGCTACAACCCATGAAGAATTATCGGGAACCGTACTTTTCCAATCTACCCTGCCTGAGGAAGTAGCAGTAACGGGGAATTTCCACCCATACCATCGACTATCTCCTACGAAAAATAATGTCCCTCCATTTTCCCATGGTAAATCGGGTATCTCGTCACTTAGCAGATAACCAGAAGCGGTACTCGTGCGATCGCTTCCTCCTGTATTTGGTCTACCACTGACGGAGAATCGATCATTATCAGTATTGTTTGGCCACCGTGCTAAATCCAAAACATCATTATCATGAATAACGAACATTCTTTGGTCAAGATCCCAATCAATAGAAGTCTTATAAACATTGCCTTCATCCAGAGAAAAACCATTAACCACTTCCATGGCTGAGATAATTACCTTTTCTCCAGGAAATGACTGAAATATAATGGGATTTCCCGAAGAACCCGAGTTGCTCGGGGTGACTGTTTCTCTATAAGTCCCACTCATAATATTAACAACATCACCTGCTTGAGCGACTGCTGCAGCTTTGCTAATAGTCAAGAAAGGTGCTGTTTGTGTTCCAGAGTTGTTGTCATCACCCGACTTAGATACAAAATAGTCTGTGGCTTCCACTTTGATTGAGATCAACAAAATGGTCATCAAGATCAAATTTTTTACTGTACTTTTCATATTGTCTTCTTAATAAAATCAACTATTTCTTTTCTTACTACCATGATCATTCTATTTAATCCTTACCTACATATTCAAACCAATCGAAAAGGGCTTGATTTTTACTTAAACTGCCGTTTGATGTTGCATACATTCCGACATAAACCCCATTGAACTTTTGTGCTACTTCGTCGGAAACGATTGAGTAATCTTGAGGCCCGCCTATCGGTTTCAAGTCATATTCGTTTTTACCATACAAGAAACGCACATTGATTCCTTCTATACTTGCACCGAGTACTACTTCTTTTCCTTTAAACGGAACAGAGGCTATTCTTTCGGGCTCAAAATCCCCCTTATTCCTCTTTTGAAACACTTTTACTAATATTATTTCATCCTTGGTTTTAAGAAGTTGGTAATTATTTCCGTGCCTTCGGTAAATAGTGAGCCCCGCTTGTTCATTTGCTTGCTTTGCATTAAACGTCACTTTAGTAGTAGCTGTGTAGTTGTGATGGCGTGTCCTTTGCGCAATGTATGATGGATTTACAAGCTCACTCACTGTCTCAGGTCGTAGTTGGATTTCAAGCGTTCCATTGTTAATGGTGTACCATTCAAATTTTGGTGATCGAAGAAAGTTCCATTCTAACCCAAGTGCTTCATTCTCGAACTCGTCTCTTATCTGAATTTTTGAAACAGGGCTCCAAGGCAGGTCTGGTCGTAATTGCTCTTCCAGTAGAAGGCCTTTTCCTGGATTGTAGATCGGTGTAATTCCACTCTCCTGAGTGGTCATTGCTACTTCAGCTAAAAAGGTCTCTCTAGCCAATGTCACAAAGCCATCTACATTCCGTTTCGCAAGCATCACGCTCCACCAATCACCATTCTGTGTTTGTACCAAATCAGCATGTCCTGTCTGCCCAATTGGATGTGTTTTACCTAAATGACGATGCGTCATTATTGGGTTCGCATGGTTCGGAATATAGGGACCCCATAAATTTTTACAATTGAAAACAGTGACTGCATGAAACTCGCCCGTACCACCTTCTCCAATAAGGAGCAAATATTCGTCTTCTACTTTATAAAGATGCGGTCCTTCTGCCCACCGAGCGTTTGAAGCATGACCATAGGTTAATTGCTTTTTTTCTCCTAGCAACAGTCCTTTATCAGGGTCAATTTCTTGCATCCAAACTCCATTTTTCCCAGGCCATTCTCCTCTTGTTTCGTCTATAATTCCTGCTCCTGTATAATAGCATTTTCCGTCATCTTCCCAGAATAGTGATGGGTCTATGCCTGGCGCATCTTTAATCCACATGGGGTCACTCCATGGTCCTGAGGGGTTTTTGGCGGTAATGATAAAATTACCTTGCTGTCCCACCATCGTCGTTATGATATAAAATGTGCCTTTGTGATGTCGGATAGTAGGCGCAAATATTCCATTAGAATTCCTCAACCCATCTTGATATACAATTTGGTCAGGCCTATGCAGTCCATGTCCAATTTTCTCCCAATTCACCAAATCTTTACTTTTGTGAATAGGTAGGCCGGGAAACCACTCAAAACTCGAGTTTACCATGTAAAAGGTATCACGAACTCTGCAAATAGAAGGATCAGGATAAAACCCTGTAAGAATAGGATTTGAGAAAGTATTCGGCTCTTTTTTGATAATCGATTGGGCACACACATTTGCGGTGATTAGAAAACCCACACTCAAAAGGAGAATAAAATTTAAACGGATAGAGTTGAAGAAGCTTCTCATTTTCTAATGTGATAAATTGACTGTTTGAAGAGCTTCCGAAACAGTGATATCTTCGATTAAGTGTAGGTCGTTTCTGGGAATTGAAGTTAAATTGTTCTTATGTCGATACCATTCGACTAGTTTATCATCTGTTACTTTTGTTTGGCAATAATTGCTCTTGTATTTTGAAACAAAAGATTGAGTAATACGATCAGCCAAATCCAAAACCGGTTTAAATCCAAACATTCCTAAATGTGAGCATAAGGAGAGGAGCAGACCAATTATGCATATTAGAAATAACTAAACAATTACAATTCACCCCCTCAATGGAGACTGAAAAGACCTTCTTTTCAGAAATGAAAGACCTACATTTCGGTTGGAGTTAAACTTTTGAGATGATATCCAATAAAGGAATTTTTATAGGTTTATTTTTCGCATGCTCTCTTCTTTGCGTTTCATTAGAATCGAGTAGCCGTGATTTGGACTCATTATATATTCAGGCGATGCAGTTGCAATACTCTCACCCTGATAGTGCAAAGAATATCTTAGTCAAATGTCTTCCGTGGTATGAAGAAAGAAGCGATACGCTTCACATTTTTAATATTCGATTGAAACTTATTCAACTATACTCTGGCGTTGGTCATTATAGAAAAGCATATGATCAGGCTTGGGCACTTCTTCCTTACAACGAGCATGACGGATTCTTTGAACAAAAAATACGTTTGAACAAATCGATCGTTTCCTTATACATCATTTTCGAACAATATGACAAAGCCAACGATCACTTAGATGAGGCCTTCACTCTTTCAAGGAAGTTGAATGAAGAGAAACAATCGCGTTTAAAGTTGCAATTATATTCTTTGAAGGCTTGGCTTACCACAAAAGCGAGTTCAGATTTCGATGCTGCAAAGAATCTATTGATGAAATCTCTAAAAGAAGGTACAAAGTCAGGGCAAGAAATAACTAACCTGTATACGAGAATGCAATTGGCAGAACTTTATATGGAGAATGACAGCTTGCAAATTTCTGAAGGCATGCTCAAGAAAATCGAAGCAGAAATAGAAGGAAAAACGAATTTAGCGCATAGTTTATTATATGATCATATGGGTATGTTGTTTATGAAAAAAGGTGATTTTGACTCGGCTGTTTTTTATCTTAAAAAAACTATCTCAGCGATTGATAAATACAAAAATCATTTGGACAATAAGGTAGAGGTTTTAGACTCCCTTTCTAGCTGTTATCACTACATGAATCAGAATGATTCAGCTTTTCATTATGCCCAAGAGTCTAAATTGGTAAGCGAAAGACTATTTGGAAGTAGAAACTCAATGAACCGGGAGCTTTTCGAAATCAGAAATGAATACGATGAACAGCTAAAAGAGCAAAAGCTTAGATTATTAGAAAAGGAAAAAGCGGTTCTCCAGTTAAGGACCACCATCTATGTTTCAATCTTGATTATCGTCATTGCCGGGTTCATCATTCAATCCAGAGTACGAACAAGAAAAATGAACTTACTACGAAAAAATCAAGCATTGGAGAGGAAACAAAAAGAACATGAAATAGAAAGTAAGAACAAAGAACTGGTTTCATCAGCCCTTCAGATTATTGAAAGAGAGTCTGTATTAGAAGAGGTAAAAAAGACCTTGAATTCGATGAACTTCAATTCTAACAATCAAAAACCAATCACCAACTTGATAGCGTCTATTAGCGCAGCAAAAAAGAAAAAGTGGAATGAATTTGAGCTCTACTTTACTCAAGTCAACGAAGACTTTTACCAAGTGCTTAAAAATAAATTTCCGGAATTATCTCCCACTGACTATAAAATGTGTGCATTGATTAAGCTTGGTTTATCTAGTAAAGAAATGGCTGATATTATGGGTATTGGGGCGGATAGTATAAATACATCTAGGAGCCGAATTAGAAAGAAAATGGAATTGCGAAGAGAAATTAATCTTACGGAGT
>CAZDTI010000554.1:0-5392 GCA_964508085.1 uncultured Saprospiraceae bacterium
ATAGTAGAGCAATTATTTGCATCAGAAATGGTTACAGTATAAGTGTTTGCCACAACATCGGTAATGTCATCTGTAGTTTCTCCATTGCTCCAGTTGTAGGAATAAGGAGCTGTTCCGCCTTGGATTTGTGTGTTTACTGCTCCATTTGCGTCGCCATTGCAATCAATATTGTCAGCCTCTACGGTAGCATCTAAGACTGCTGGTTGTTCCAACTGATAGGCAAAAGTAGAAGAACAACCCAGACCATCAGTAATGGTTAAATCGTAATTTCCAGTTGAAAGATTGTTAATACTATTATTGGTGCCGCCATTACTCCAGGTATAATTGTAAGTTCCATTTCCACCCATTGGTAAAATCGTAATCGAGGCGTCAGAACTTCCAAAACAATTAGGCTCCTCAATATCCGCCATTGCTGATACTGGTTCTGGTGCGGCTACATAAAGGCTATCATAAAACTCGCAACCGGTTACATCAGTCACCGTAATTTGATAAGGCCCAGCAGCTAGATTTTGAATCGAATCTGTTGTTGCCCCATTGTCCCAATTAAACAGATAAGGAGCGTTCCCACCATTAACAGTAAAATCAATACTCCCAGTATCGTCACCAAGACAAGGCGTATTAGTAATGGACACATTGCTTGAGATAGGGGAAGAGGCCAAAACTTCTGCGGTGTTTACCCATGTACAACCTGAGTTATCGGTGACGGTCAAGGTGTATAAGCCAGCTGCAATATCTTGTAAATCATCAGAATTGCTGGCCGCTCCATTGCTCCATTCGTAATAGTATCCTCCTGCACCACCTTCCATATCAACGTCTATATCTCCATTGTTTAAACCATTACAACCGTGCTCAATGTCAAAGTCTCCAGTTATTTCGCTTGGTTCGATATAGCTAAAATCTAAGGTATTGCTACAATTGTTCATATCCGTTATCGTCAGGGCATAATTGCCTTCCGCAAGATCGTTTACATCCTGTGTTGTAGCACCATTAGACCAAGCATAACTGTAGGGAAAGGCTCCGCCAGAGACGGCAATATCTATGCTTGCCAGTTCTCCATAACAATTTATTTCCGTTTCTGTCGCAGAGGACAATAATGGCACTGGAGCAGAGATTTCTACCAATGCCGTTTGAGTACAAAACAGCGCATTAGAAACGGTGACCGTATAAGTTCCAACAGTAAGATTACTAACGTCCTGAGTGGTCGCTCCATTTGTCCATTGATAAGTATAGCTGCCCGTTCCATTTACCGAAAGGTCTATACTTCCGTTGGTATCATCATAACAAATTAGGTTTTGTTGGCTATGGCTGAGGTCAAATGAAGGAGACAAGTCAATGGTGATTTCATCCGTTTGAGTTGTGCCGCCAAGATCGGTTACTGTGACGTTGTAATTGTTTGTGCCTGGGCTTGGACTAACATTGATGGTCGCTGTAGTTGCACCGGTACTCCATTGATAGGTACAGCCAAAACAAGGTTCGTAACTGGCATCAAGCGTAAGGGATTGAGCGCTGCAAAGCAATGTGTTTTCTCCAAGGTAAAGTACACCCTGATTCGGTGCTCCGGGCGTTCCTTTTTGCTCTTGTGAAGGTACCCAACTGCTTGGAAGTGCATTGTCTAAACTGGGGTTAATTAGCTGTAAGGTCGGGCCATCTCCATCCGGTGACTCTGGCCAAGGCAATTTGTCATCGTAATGCAGCGAATCAATAAAAGTGCGATTTGCATTATTAATACTGATCCATTCTCCACCATTGCTTAAACCCATATTTCCAGTAATAGAAGCTTGGCCAAAGCCACCGACAAAGTTGGTTACGGTAGGATTTACCAATTGAAATCGAACTTCATCCTCCACCAATACCAAGTAGCCTTGCCCACCAATAATGGTGTTTGCTGGGATATTGAAGTAATTGCCACTGCCATCTTCTAAAAACCAACCAGATACGTCAACTGCCTCATTTCCAGGATTATACAGTTCTATCCAATCTCCTGCGTCACATAATACGGTGTCAGGAGAGTGGTAATTAATTTCATTGATAACGATATTTGAAACCTCAGTTGAACCCAAAATGAAGTTAGCTGTAATGGATTCATTACCCGTTAGATTCATAGTTGTAATGACATTGTTACCCAGACTGCTTGGCGTCCAACCAGAAAAGGAATAGCCAGGATTAGGTTGTGCTCGCAAAGGGACATCAACGCCTTCAAAGTATTTTCCGAGCCAGGGAAAATTTTCTTCTCTAAAGTTCATAGTATTTAAATGAATGATACCACCTGCTTGAGGTTGTGCATTCATTTCTAAATCAGCTTGCCCCGTAATGATGTCAAAGAAATCTTCAAACTGGTTCCACATTTCCGCATTCCTGTTTTCAGAAAAAAGGCGAGCGACTTCTATGTCTTCCACATAGTCATTGTCACCATCCCACCATTTGTCAGCGTGGTCACTTATTTCGGGGGTATAAACTGCTTCGAAATCGTTGATTCTACCAATAAGTCGATCTGGCGTGTACATAATGTTGAGAAAATCTGCCATTCGGTTGATGAACTTCAAACGGAAGACATCGTTTTCCATTAGCTTACGCAATTGGAGGGTAGACCATTCCTTATTGTGGTCTTCTGTTTGAGTTTCGGCCATCACCATTTCCAGTGATTCTGAAGTCCAGTCGCCTGAGTTGTAATCGCCGCTGAGGGGAATTATTCCGAAGCCTCTGTCCATGTCGTAAAGGAAGTAGCGCCATCTTCCACCTTCCTCGCGGAGTCGCCATCCTTTGTTGTTGTTGTCCGGCCAATCGTTGTTGTCAATAAAGACATTGTGTAGGAAATAATCTACGAAATGGTCGAGGTCAATCCAGGTTTTCATTTCTTCGTATTCCGCAGGGTTTGTGAAGTCACCATCTTCAATAAAGTCCCGGTAAGTTTCCCAGGCATCTAAATTTCCATGTTCCAAACCATCCCGTTTTTGGACAATATCTGCTTCCTCTTTTTCAATACCATAATGTGTTTTCAAATAACGCCAATCCAGCTTTTCCCGTAAGTTGTGAATCCCGAAATATTCCCCATTGAGGTAAACGATAGCAGGTCGATATCCCTGAAATTCCAAATCCGGATCTTGTATTAAAGAATCTACATCGGAAATGTCATTCATCACATTTGCTGCTAAGGCATCTCTAAAAAGTGATTTAGACCAATCATTACCGGAGGCCCGAAGAATAAAAGATCCGTATTCGTCAAAAGGCAAGTCTGGAAATAGAGGATAGCTGATCTTATTGTTTCCATATTGATTTTTGGCAATAAAAGAAATCCCCTTATGCGGATAACTTTGGCTAAAGCCGCCATGAACTTGAACGCCTAAATCCTGACGAAAACCAAAACTTCCATCTTTTTCATACAGTTCCACATGGCAAGGTACCTCAATGTCCTCATCCCAAAGGGTGTAAATCCCATCGTCCCCAAAGAAGTTATCGTCATCTGTAGAAACACAAAAAATCGGCATGGTATGATTGATTCCATAAAGGTAGGTATGAGTCATGGTTCTACTAGGCTCCATTCCGGACTTAAATGTTCGAGCACGTAAGACTGTTGTTTCATCAATGTCTAATGGACTAGAATAGGTAGAGGAAGAAGAGATCGGTTCTGACCCATCAAGGGTATAACGGATGATGCCACCTGGGGTAGTCGTAGTAAGCGTAATTGTAAGGTCAATGTTATGATGTCCGCCATTTTGAGAGGAAACTGGCATGGCTGCTACAGTTGTCCCAGCGTCATTGGTTCCGTCAGGTGTTGGTTGAGCGAAGAAAATCCAAGGACTGCCTCCATCTGTTTGTCTTCCTTGAGAAGTGTTTGCCGTTTGAGGGCCATAGGTGTAGCTATCGATAATGGTGGTCGCATCATTGGCAACCAAGCCTACGCTTTCTCCGCTGGAGGATAACTTGAAATTGGTGTGCAAAGCTCCTTGAGCGTCTTGGTTGTCACACCAAATAAGGAGGTAACCATTTCCAGAGATGGTAGTCCCATTTGGAATCATCCATTTAGTAGTGTTAAGCAAATCATCAGTAAGGAACATGCCTCCAATATTGACAGAGCTACTCGAAGAGTTGTACAATTCAACCCAGTCATCGTTTTCGCCATATTCATCCGCATTGACATTGGAGTTGGAGGCTAGAAATTCATTGATGTAAATTTGTTGTGCCGAACTAGTTGTAATGCTAAGATTTAGTAGGAGTAAAATCGGAATGAATTTACTGATCGTTGTAAGTATTTTCATGGTTAATTTAAATTCTAATAAGTTTATTTTCAAAATGGTTCTAACAGACTGGGGTGCAATTTTAATTCTGTTGACAGAAATTTATCTGTCAAAGGTTAATTCGAAGTAGTTTTAATGGTTACGAGCTAAACAGTTTTAGGATGGGAAAGACTTCGTATTGGGGGGTTATTAGATACGAATTGGACAAAGTGTATTTTCAATTAAACTCAAAGAAAAAAAGCGTAAGAGAGCTTACACAAAAGTAAAACTTATTTGTTTGAAAAGCGAGGGAATACTCTTTTTTTGAAGGTCTGGGAGGTTACTTTTTTATGCAAATTAAATTAGGTGCTTTGAAAAAGCTATTTCACCATATGTCATTCATTAACAGGGTTTTATGAGGGATGATTCGTATGTGAAAGTCTTGATGTATGGCAAATGTAGCACAATACTGCCAGGTTGTTTTGCCAACTATAAACCTTGTATTCTGTATTTTTCCTGAGCCCTGCTTTTTATATTCATTATTCCTTTAAAGGATCTATGGTTTTTACTGTTTTGGAATTTTACGCTAAATTTAAAATATCATTATTTTTAAAGTCCTGATAGTCAGTTGATTAGATTGTGGGCTAACAAAGGTGAAGTAATTAGAAATGCATTTTTTTTATAATATTCCCCTTTTTCTAATCATTCTTTCTATTTTTGGCACCTTAGAAAAAGGACTTTTATCAGAAGACCAAGAAGGGTTTAAAAATTAAGGTTTAGTGTCTTTATTCGAACATATTTCCTTTTTTAGAGTTACATATACCTAGTCCTTCGCAAAATTAAATAGTAAACTCAGTAGCACAATCAAAATTATAAACTACAAAATCCGCAATCAATGAGTGTTCTAGATTATGCCAGAGTATGCATTTACAGAGTCAACCAAAAAGGCTTAGAAATTTTCCTCATCAACACAGGAGCAGAAGAATGGCAGATTCCTGCTGGAAAACTTAGTATGTCGTCTTCAACTTTTGAGCCTTCTGAAATGATTGAATTAGAGGGAGATGGAGTGGTTGGAAAAGTATTGGCGATTGAAGGTGACTGGCACGAGATCCCTTCTATCCGAAGAATGATTAAGGATGACGTGAAGATTGTCGCAAGTCATGTTATTCAGAAATTAC
>CAZDTI010000555.1:0-5385 GCA_964508085.1 uncultured Saprospiraceae bacterium
GGATACTCGGCCGTTGTTTGACCAAATGCATGATTACGAATAATGTGAAACCTCATCTACCCCATCTCCCCATCGCCTCATCTACCCACTTCAATCCTCTCCATGCTTCAAACCCGTATCAAACAAGCCGCCCTCTCCCTTCTGGCACTTTCCGCACTGCTACGAATTATTGTATTTTTACAGAACAGAACTCTGTTTTTGGACGAAGCCAATCTTAGTAGGAATATTGTTGAAAAAAGTTACGGTGCATTGTTTGGCGTATTGGACTATGAGCAATTTGCTCCTCCGATGTATACGGTCTTGGTGAAATTTTTTGTTTCGATTGGGGGTATTAATGAATACAGTCTTCGCTTTTTTTCTCTACTATTGGGCTTTGGATCCTTGTATTTATTTTATCGGCTTGCCCAAAAAATGTTTTCGGGGCCGGGGATATTGTATGCGATTGCTTTGTTTGGCTTTTCCATTTATATGATGCGCTACCAGACGGAAAACAAACAGTATGCAGGAGATGTTTTCTTTACCCTATTGTTTCTTTTTTCGGCTTGGCATTATCGTTTTTACGCTATTAAAGATTATATTTTTTTAGGGCTGGCCGGAGCCATAGCTATTTGGTTTTCAATGCCCATCGTTTTTTCACTGGCCGCTATTGGGGCTTATCTTTTCTGGGAAAACCTGATAAAAGGCAAAAGCAAACAAAGTAGAAATGAAATATTGACAAGACTTTCACTGACCGCGGGAATATGGCTGATTAGTTTTGGTATTTTATTTTTCACCAATTTAAAAACCAGCTTAGACAGTCAATATCTTAAGGATTTTCATAAATGGCATTATTTGAAATTGCCGTATACCCTGAGCCATATTAAAATAAACGTGTCTGTTTTTAATGGCTATGTGGAGTCGATGATTGGGCTAAATGTATGGGTTCGAAGATGGGCTATCTTTTGTATATTGCTCGGAGGCTGGCGGCTCTATAAAATGGACACGGGGAAATTCATATTGATACTTGGCCCTATCGTCACCTGTTTTGTAGCCTCCATGTTAGGAAAATATGTATTACTTCCTCGAATCAGCTTGTTCATGACACCGATTTTCATGCTACTGATTGGATTGGGCGCTGATGTCCTTTTCGGAAAAATAATGTTATGGAATAATGAATTGAAGTATGTTTTAGCCGCTTCTTTATTGATTCCTATTGTGTTAAGTTTGAAATCGAAAACGGGTATTCCTTATTTCACCAATGAATATGTAATTGCAACTTCTCGTTCCACCCTAGAGCAAATCAATGAACATTCGGAGCGGGAACGTCCAATTTTCGTCATTCACATTGCTAAACCTACTTACCTTTTCTATACCCAATTATATGATCATAAAATTGACATCCCTTCGAGCGATGTTGAATATGGAGTCTGGAATTCTGATTTGACTAAATTGGCTCCAAAGTGGAAAAAGAAAGGCTTCGAAAAGGTTTGGATTTATGATAGCCATACTTTTGGAAAGAAGCTGGAGAAACTGAAAGCCCAAGTGGCGGCTATTGGCGAAACAGAATTTTTGATTGATGGGGAATTTGGGGCGGGGTATTTGGTGAAATTAAAGTGAATTTCTAAAAACAAAAGAGCCGTATATTTTACCTATACAGCTCTTTCGTTTAACGTATTAATCTAGTGTAACTATTCTTCTACCGCAACAGCAGTATTAGGGTCTAAAATATCTTGGGTTTTGCACCACTCTTCAAATCCTTCCTGCCCCAGACTACTTATCATGTCCTGAGTACTAACCGCTTTACCTTTTACTTTAACGATTATAACGAATGGGAAGTTGGAGTAAGTTACTACACCGTCTACCAATAAGTCATATTTTGTACCTGCACTCTCTAATGCAATATCAATGGCATCTTTCAAATTGAAACCAATTCCAAGAAAGTACGTTTTCTTTCCTTCTGTTCTTTTTCCTTTTACCTTACTTGCTCCAATTTCTGCATTTTTAGTACTGATTACCGTAAAGTCAACCAAACGGTGTGTACAACTTGTGTTAAATAGAAGTGCACTGAAAACTAGTGCCATTACCATTAATTTTGACAATTTCATTGTTTAAAAATTTTATTGTTTTGTTCTACTCATATGGCTTTTCGAAAACGCCCTGTTTTTTATAAGTGGGACCAAGCTCCACTCTTCGATATATCGAATATATACGCCGCAAATATAAACTAATATTATTATTTAAGGATAAATATCTGCTAAATATTGAATTTCTTTTTTAAATAATTTAAATACTAAAAGAAGAAGATTGTCATATTATTGTTAACTCTAAGGAAGTACAATTCTTTTACGGATTGAAAAAGCTATATATAAGCTATTTTTTCTCCATTATTTTACAATTCCCTCATAAAAGCCACTAGTATAACCGCCCCATATCCCAACAGCGCCTTCCACATTTGACTTTACCTGCGTATAGGAACCAAAGGGGCCCTGATTCACCTTATTAAATTCCAAGGTATCCCAAAATTCATAATGAGCAGCATCTATCATTATCCACCGAAGAACAACCTCTTCTCCAGGACTATACAAACCATAGATTCCTGAATCTTGCGCTTCTTGAAAAGGCGCTTCTCCCTTCGCTAGTGGAAAATCAACAGACTGGCCCGAAAAAAGCAAATCATTAAACACAGAGTTGAAACCGGGATAAAATGGTTCTTGGTTAGTACTGGTCGCATAACGATAAAAATTGTCCTCTAACTCCGGATCCGTGAAAGCAATTTTCATTTCCAACAAAGAGTCTCCAAACCCTCCAGGAGCTGGAGCGAAATACATAGAATCTAGCGGAACAAAATTTGGGATAGTCGTAGTGGCCGTGGCTACCTCTTTGTCGGTTTCTACCAATAAGTCATAACTCTTGCCAATTTCTCCCATAAAGGAAAAACTCAAATCAGTGTAAATGCAATAATTGATGCTAACATCATTCAAGTCCGGCAGTGTTTCTAAAGCGATCTCTTTGAATTCTTCTGGCAAATCTTCCCAACAAACTTCTTCCAAAATCACAGACTCACTTCCATTACTCACCTGAACAAAAGCACCATGTACAAAAAGATCGCTGACGTCTTCTGTGGTAATTTCGTCATAAAAGGGAAGCGTTCGCGTTAACAAAACATATGGAGGTAATGAATTTTCGTCAGCAACTTCGATGTGACCTTCTACCACCAGTACTGGATCTGTGGTGGTGATATCGGGTTGGAAGCGCTCTTCGCAGGCACTTAGTATTAGTATTGTTACAAAAAAGAATAATGTATATTTTTTCATCTTATTCAATTTTAAATAAATTCCTCCTACAATCCATTAATCCAAAACTACTTAAACTTCACCTTCCAACTCACCGAAGGAATCACTGGGAACAAACTAATCTTATAAGCTTCCGCCAGAAATGATCCCGTGTCAAAATCTGTTTTAAAAACAGGAAAAACAAAAGCCGGATTCTGTCTGTTGTAGGCATTGTAAATAGAGAAGACCCAATTCGTTTCATATCGTTTATTCTTCTTTTTAGTTGGGGTAAAAGTCGCTGAAATATCCAGTCTATGATAATCATCTATCCGGGCTGAGTTTCGTGGACCATATCTGATATTTAGGTTTTGCTCTATAAAAAATAAGCTTTCAATTGGCGTGTACGCGTTTCCAGTTCCATAGACAAAGACCATCCCAAGGTTCCATTTTTTGTTGATGTCGTAACTCATCACCACCGACAAATCGTGTCGCCGATCATATTTTTGAGGATAGGAAGCACCATTGTTGATCTCATCAAAAAAGCGTTCTGTTTTTGACCAGGTATAGCCCATCCATCCGGTGAGTGGCCCCGTTCTTTTTTTAAGAAAAAGCTCCAATCCGTAGGATCGACCTTTCCCAAAAATAAAATCGTTCTCTACTTCGACCGAAGGATCCGGAACTACATTTTCGCCATAATCGATCTGATTCATCAAGTCTTTGTAGTACGTTTCTACTGCCATTTCGTAGCGGCCATTACTGAAGTTATGGAACCAACCGGCGGTGGCTTGCCATCCAATTTGCGGCTTTACCAATGGAGAAGAAGGCACCCAGACATCCGTTGGTAATGTGGTGGAAGAATTACTGACTAGATGTAGGTATTGCCTGGTCATCACCCAAGCGGCTTTGAAGGAACTGTTTTCTTGCCAGCTGTATTTTGCCGAAAGGCGCGGCTCCAATCCGCCATAAGTAACTACCGGATCTCCATAGTCGAATTCTTTTCCGGTGGCCTTATCTGAGAAGGGGCCAAAGAGCGTAAACATAGAAGCCCGCAATCCGAGATTCAAAGTCCAGGAATCATTTACCGTCCAATCGTCTTCGACATAAACAGCAGATTCCAGACCATATTTTGGCTTTAGGCTGTTGCTAAATTCTTCAGATCCCGACGTTGCATTTACAATGTTAGGTGTTAAGCGGTGCCAGGTGGAAGTCCCACCCATTTTGACGACATGCCCAGTTTTCGGAAAATATTCTAAGCCTAAATTAAAGGTGTAGTCTCGGACACCGGAAAAAGCTTCGACTTCAAAGTCTGCTTGCTCTCCTTTGAACGTAAAGTCGTAATAATTGGCAATCAATGTCGTATTCATAAATAGCTTATCGCTAAACAAATGATTCCAACGCAGCGTTGACATTGTATTTCCGTAAGGTAAGTTGAAAGAAAAACCCCGATCTACGGCATTGAACTTTAATACATCTCTCCCAACATAGGTGGTTAGATAAATTTGATCTTTATCTGAAAATCGATAGTTTGCTTTTGCATTTACATCGTAGAAATAATAATTGGTTCCTTCAAAAGAAGTCTCCTGTAGAAATGGTTGTGCCAAATCAAAAGCATAAGTTCGCCTTGCAGTAAGAATAAAAGAACTCTTGTTTTTTTGTATTGGACCTTCTATCAGAAACTTTGAAGAAACGAGACCGACAGAAGCCTCTCCTGCAAATTTCTTGTTATTCCCCTCCTTCATTTGAATATCGACTACAGAAGACAATCGGCCACCATAGCTCGCAGGCATCGTTCCTTTAATCAATGTGGTATTCGCTATTGCTGAAGAATTAAAGACGGAGAAGAAGCCGAGCATGTGACCGGTATTATAAACCAAGGCTCCATCTAATAAGATCAGATTCTGATCGGGGCCTCCACCGCGTACATAAAATCCCGTATTGCCTTCTGAAGCTGAAAGTACTCCTGGCAGTAATTGTAGTGTTTTCAGTATATCAACCTCTCCCATCAAAGCCGGTAACTTTTCCACCTGGCTCATCGGTAAATCAACCTGTCCCATGTCAGCGCTTTGCACCTGCTCGTTTTTATCTGTTGCCGTTACGACGACTTCTTGGAATTGGACTCCAGGTTGCATTTCTA
>CAZDTI010000556.1:0-5369 GCA_964508085.1 uncultured Saprospiraceae bacterium
TTAACAGTCATATTATCTGTTACATAATTTAAGATGGTGTACCAATGACCTGGTGGTGTTTCGGAGCTTGGCCCATCCGCCCAAAATTCAGCGAGTACCCGACCATAATCTGCGCGCTTAACTACTTGTGGTTCGTAAGGTAATTGGGTACTAGGGTTTAAGTCTCGTCCTTCTCCTGGATCGCCACCCTCAAATAGATTGTAGAAATCGCGAAGCCCTTCTACTGTGGTCGGATAATCTTGAACATTTCCGATTCCCGCTGGAGAAATGTCAATCATTGTAGTATCCTCTGGATCGAGGTGAGAAGACCAAATTGAAACCAAAGAAAAGCCCCATTTGTATTCTTCTGATAGGCCGCCAACTGCCATTGTATCCAAATATGGAGGAGGACCTGGATCATGATAAACATTATAGTCAAAATCTTCCCCATCACGCAAATAAACCGTCTTATCTTCCTCCTTTAAAGCAAAAGGAATTACTTGTCCCCATTCTGGACTTAGAAAAGGTGGTGTGTTCGTTGGTGTTGGATTACCAGATTGATCGATGGAAACTTCCAAGGTTAGTGGTTGCCAGCGATTTGGGTCAACCATATCTGGATTTCCCTCAAATTGTGTAACTAGGGGGGCATTTACCGGCAGGTAAGTTTGATTTTCATAATCATCTAATTCATTAGAACCATCACTTAAACCAAAACTAATCATACATTCTGCCATATAGTTCCCAAGTGCTTTGTAATCGCCTCCTTGATAAATGGTTTCTTGATAATAAGGATTGAAACCTAAAGTGAACATGAGGTTCCCTGCAAGTCCAATGATCGTATTATTTCCTGGGGCATCCTCAAATCGATGCTCTATCAACCGAAACATGGCGTAACTCATGGCTTCTATTCTTGCATCATCTATATTAGAAGGTTCAGGTACACCTGCAAAATTACAAGTAAAATTCCCTACAGTTTGTCCAAGGAAATAAGGTTCAGCGTTAGTATCAAAGACAGCCCAAGCGTCATACATTAATACCGAAGAATGCCAAAGGTTACGGGCATGTACAGTTGGTCGAGCATAATCATTTCGGATAGCCTCCAACATGACTTCATTCCACAATCTGGCCACTGATTCTTGTGCCTGAACTTGGGAAAAACTGAAAAGACAAAAAAGGATAAGTTGTAATGTTCTATGTTTCATACGATTATTTTACATTTAATAAGTTACATGGAAAACAAAAGTACCAATATTGTGCTAGCTTTTCTTTCATCCTTAGCTTTTCTTTAGGCTGTAGATAATAAAAACGCCGCTATAGCTACTAGTTTGCATTTTTGATTTAAACACATTTTGTCAGCTTATTGCTAAACGGGATTGGTAATTGTACGTAGCTTTATATTATCGTTTAAACTGTTTGAATAATGGACTAATCAGGTTTTAATAAAAAACAAAATCCGATTAAGCAATAATACATATCTAGATAGCATTAGAGTTGTTAAATGACAAGAAACACAACCTCTCACATATCATTCTGCGTCCTATTTTTTCTATTTTCATTAATTGGAAATGCACAAGAACTAACACGTGTTCCTGGCGCATTCCTTGTCAAACCTATATCTGAGGTTTCTTTTGAGCAGGTATTGGCAGATATAAGGGGTTTTACCAATACTCCCATTCAATCTAGTAAAGTATGCTCCGCTCCTTTCGATATTTGGATGATCCAAACTGATGCTGCTCTTCAAAACGAATATGAATTATTGGAATTCATTAGACAATTAAGATCCGTAGATCTCGCACAGTTCAATCATTTCGTTTCTGACCGTATTAGCCCAAATGACCCTCAGTTCGAAGCTCAATGGCAATACGTCAATACTGGGAGTTCAGGAGGAACAATAGATGCAGACTTTGATGCAAACTTAGCCTGGGATACCACTACTGGTGGATTAACTGAAGCTGGTGACAGCATCGTTATTTGTATGATTGATGAAGGTTTAGATTCCGATCATCCAGACCTCCAAGGCAACTTATGGCTCAATCATGGTGAAATTCCGAATAACAATATTGACGATGATGAGAACGGTTATGTAGATGACTTTCGAGGATGGAACGTTGCTTCCGCTAATGATGATTTGCAAAGTGGACCAAATGCTGGCTGGCACGGTACGGCCGTTGCTGGAGTAATGGGTGCACGAGGAAACAATAATATTGGCGTTAGCGGAATAAACTGGGATGTTAAAATAATGACAGTTGTTCGTGGAGCTACAATGGATCAAACATTAGCGGCCTATGCCTACCCTTTTTCTTTTAGAAAAAAGTACAATGATTCAGATGGAGCAGAAGGAGCCTTTGTGGTTGCGACCAATAGCTCTTGGGGGATTGATTTCGGCCTTCCTGAAGAAGCTCCTTTATGGTGTGCATTTTATGATTCACTAGGGATGGTTGGGATTCTAAACAGTGCTGCGACAGCTAATGGCCATTATAATGTTGATCAAGTTGGAGATTTGCCTACTGCATGTGCCAGTGATTTTCTACTGAGTGTAACCAACATTGATAAAAATAATCAAAAAAACACTTCTGCGGCTTATGGAGAAAACTCCATAGATATGGGTGCATATGGTACAGAAATTTGGACCATTAAGAAGAATAACTCTTATGGTCACTTTACAGGAACCTCTGCGGCTTCGCCCGCTGTTGCAGGTGCAATTGCATTGTTATATTCGGTGCCATGCCCAGATATTAGTTGGTATGCTAAATACAATCCTTCTGCAACTGCACAGATCATTAAGCATTATTTAATGGGTGGTACTACCCCTGTAAGTGCGTTGGAAGGAATCACCGCTAGTGATGGAAGGCTAAACTTAAAGTCTTCGATGGATTTACTTATGAATGCTTGTGCTTTTACTGATTGCTTTGCTCCTGTTCAGATTTCGACGAACGGGATAACAGAATCTTTTGGGACAATATCTTGGTTAAGTGCCAGCAATGTAAATTCCGTTAACCTTCGTTACAAAGACGAAAATGCCCCAAATTGGAGTACCATTAATAACATTTCTTCTCCGATTACTTTGACAGGATTGGAAGATTGTACAACCTATGAATATCAATTGAAATCATTTTGTGATAATGTAGAAAGTGATTTCACTAGTGTTCATAGTTTTCAAACTGCAGGATGCTGTGAAGCACCGAGTGCGATAGAGGTAGCATTTGGAATTAATAACTCCACCACCATCTCTTGGGAAGGTTCAACGGCCATACCCAGTTACAATGTCAGATTTAGATTAGAAGGAGCCTTGGCCTGGTTAACCCAAAGTGTTTCTTCTCCTCAAATATCTTACACTGACTTAATGGCCTGTAGTAATTATGAAATTCAAATTCAGGCAAATTGCAACAACTCTACAACTTCATTCTCTGATTCTTTTTTCTGGCAAACCAATGCCTGCGATAATTGTCTTGAATACAACTACTGCCCTGTTTCAATTTCTACGGATCCATTGACCTGGATAAGCTATGTCCAACTTAATGATTTAGAAAACAGCTCAGGTTCGGTAACTAACGGTTATAGTGACTTTACTAGTAATTCCGCGATGTTAGTTCCTGGCTTTTCCTTTGATTTAGTGTTACAATCTGACTTTGATTTTGTAGAATATCCTTTGTATTTTCAATTGTGGATTGACCTCAACCAGGATGGTCAGTTTGATGACTCAGAAATGTTATTAGAAAGCGTTAATCCCACTTCTAATTGCGTGATTGACCTTCATATTCCCACGACAGCAATCCCTGGCACTACCCGTATGAGGATAGCAGGTCGAACTGAGCTCGGTGATCCATGCGGTCAATCAACAGATATAGGTGAAGTGGAAGATTATTGCGTTACTATTGTTGAGAATACGGCCTGTATTCCTCCTCAAGGGGTAAGTGGAATTGCAAGTGAGAACCAAACGACTATCAGTTGGTTAAATAATTTTTCTAATCAAACTTTTGATATTTTTTATCGAGAGGAAAATGCGCTGACCTGGAGTGAATTATCTACTTCGTTCCATCTTATCCATCTAGAGAATTTGCAGGCTTGTACCACCTATGAATTCAAGATTCGTTCGAATTGTGATGGGGAACATAGTGACTTTTCTCCTATTCAATTATTTACAACTCTTGGATGTGGTCCTTGTCTTGACTTGAATTATTGCATCCCAGAAGGTGCTAATTCCAATTTTGAATGGATTGCTAAATTTGCTTTGAATGGCATAGAAAATGAATCGCTAGGCGAAGGTTATTCAAACTTCACCAACAGTAATTCTACAACTCTATTAAAAGATCATAGTTATACTTTCGAAATCAATCCAGGATTTGCAGGAACTGTATATGATGAAATTTACACCATTTGGATTGATTTCAATCAGGATGGAACTTTTAGTGATTTGTCAGAAAAGATATTTCAGACAACCGTTCCTACTTCTGATCCTTCGATAACAGGAAGTTTTCAGATCCCTTCTTATGCTTTGGAAGGGGCTACTCGTTTGAGAATTATCATGAAAGATTATTCTGCTCCCACAAATGCCTGTGAAGCAACTTCTTTTTTCGGTGAAATTGAAGACTATTGTATTAGTTTAGCGACTGATGTTTCTGGACCCTGTAATAGTCCTACTCAAATAATAACTACCGCAATTTCAGATACTAGTGTAGTTGTTGACTGGAGTGCCGTTCCTGATGCAGCTTCTTACCAATTAAGGTATAGAATTCCTGTGGGGGAATGGATCGTATATACCAATCAAAATAATTTCAATCAAATAAATCATTTGGAGCCTTGCTTCGAATATGAATATCAGGTGAGGACGATTTGCAGTAGTGGCTTTAGTAGCTATTCGGATCCCGATTACTTCAGCACAAGCTGCGTAACTGATCTTTCTGAATCAGCGAATAATGAATTGCAAATGTTGGTTTTTCCTAATCCGTTTGAGGATGTTTTACGAATTCAGTTGAACAATAAGCGGGATGAGGACTTAACGATTAAAGTGTATGATGTAATGGGAACTTTGGTCAAACAAATCCATAACAATCTTCTTTCGAATCAGGAATTGATAAGTCTGGATCTTGGAAGTTTGGAAAGTGGTGTTTACTTTTTGGAAATTGAGGATGAGGTTTTAAAAGTGGTAAAGATATAACTTTTGATATTTACCTATAGAGTAAACTAAATTTCCTAACTTCTTCTAATTGTAAATCATTCGAACTCTTTTCTTTCCCAATCGTGAATTTCAATCGTTGAGCTCCAACTAATAATCCAACCACTCCCCCAGTAAGTCCCCAAATTGCAATATTGTTTAATAGTCTATAACGACCTCGACCCTTTAAAATATTCTGTGTAAACGTTTTTCGGAGTATTTGATTAAAGCCTAC
>CAZDTI010000557.1:0-5337 GCA_964508085.1 uncultured Saprospiraceae bacterium
AAAGAGCAAACGTATTATATATGGAACAACTGTAGCCATAAAGCTGCTTTTGAGGAGACAGGCGCGCAAGGGGTTTCTTACACAACTGGCGTTCCGGCTTCTTTAGGTGCGGAAATGATGCTAACTGGAGAATGGTCTGGTGCAGGTGTTTTTAATGTAGAGGAGTTTAATCCTGATCCTTTTTTAGATAAGATGGGTGAGAATGGCTTGGTTTGGGAGGAAGTAGTCGGCGGGGATTTGGGGTTGTAGAAAGGAAGTTTTTATTTTAAGTATAAGTATGGACAAATTAAAATCGCGAAATGCATTGTTTAGTTGCTAAAGGCTTTATCACTAATGAGGAGTCTGTTGTGTTGAAAGAAGAAATTTTGAAAAAACCTATATCTAGAATCCTCAAAGATTTTAGGTCTCAGAATAGTTTGTCTAATTTTATATGGATAAAGAGAAACAAAGAATATAATTTCAATTATTTCAAAACAATACCAAGTAGATATAACCAGAGAAAGCCATTCTGGCTTACAAGGGGACTTTCAAAAGAGGATATTGAATCTATTAGAAGTGAACAGTTGGATTTGGTTGAATGCCTAAGAGAAACCAAACTGATTTCAACTTTAACTTATGTGAAAATTAAAAGAAAAATTAATTTTGGAATTTTTTATAAAATCTGGGAAATATTAGAAGTAGCAAGCAATTTAACAAGGAACGAAGAATTCTACGACTCATTAGATTTAAGATCGGAGTTGGAAGAACTTGTAAATTGTGAATTTATAAAAGAGGAACAGGTATTTGATATTGAAAATGATATTATTGAAGGTAGAGTAAACCAAACTATCGATATTATTGAAAAGTATAGTTTAGGCTATTCCGTTTATTTTGAAAACAGTACTCAAGATCCAGAAAGGGAAATTAGATATGTTCTTAATTACTTTTTACCCAAGTTGCCTTTTTATGAAAGCCTTGAGGTTAACGATGTCAGTTTCTATTCTGAAGGATTACCATGGCCTTTCGATAGAACCTGTGTAGTTAGAATAATGTTTAATAAGCGTAAGTTTGTGTTTCCAATCAATGCAAATGGTAGCTCATTAAGGATGGCACCAGGGTTTAATTTTTATCTTATTCCTAAAATCATACATCATCTATATAAAGTCTATAATTATGCTTTTCCACCAATTATTTTGATAAATACTTTTTTAGATTGTTATAGCTATCAGCGTAATTATGAATCATTTACTATGCTCTTCATGTCTAATATTCCAGGTTTACCTATAAAAAAGGATTGGTTTATTCATGGATTAAGGAATGATTACCCACACACTCCAATTGTAGATAAAGTAAATTATCTGGCTAAGGTTTTTGAACTGTTGGATGCTGACAGATTGAATCAAAGTACTAAAAAATTAATACAACAAATGGTGATAAATTGTGACATTAGAGGTGAATCTTTGATACCAACCTTTATTGAGAACTTTACAGTAATTATTTGGAATGATGATTTCGGCCCTTCGTGTTCTTATATAAGAATTCTCGAAAAATTTAAACGAATTTCTAACAATCATTTTGACAATGCGATAATAAAAGAGAAAATAGTAGACGAAATGACAGTTGTTACAATTAAAATTGGAGAGAGAACTTTTTCACGAAAATTAGTTTCTACACAACTAGATTATGACTTTTGCGAACTTATATCTAGAGTTCAAAAAAATGTAGATTTAAATGGGAAATTCTATGGCTATGGCCATGAGGGAATTGAGGATGGGTTTGCTTTCGTTTTCTTAAGTAATTCAGAATTTAAAAGACAACAACATAATAATGTTTTAATAATATTTGAAATAGATAAGATCAGGAATATTTGGCTGAAAAAATAGATTTCCTGTAAGCTTGAATTCCAAAAAATGAACAATTTTTAATGAATTTAATTTACTCGTTAACAGTAAAGATAATAATTGAAAAACAAAATCATTCCTTCCCCCTGCTTCCTCCTAGAAGAGAACCTTCTCCGTCGAAATCTATCTTTAATCAAGAAAGTAAAAGACGCAGCAGGGATAGACATCATTCTAGCCTTCAAAGGCTTTGCTATGTGGAAAGCATTTCCAATCATTCGAGAATATATTGTTGGTGCAACGGCAAGTTCGCTATGGGAAGCTCATCTTTGCTTTGAAGAAATGGGAACTAAAGCACATACTTATGCGCCAGCTTACATCCCCGATGAATTTGAAGAAATCATGAATAGAAGTAGCCACATTACTTTTAATTCCTTGAGTCAATATGCATTTTTTAAAGATCAGGTCTTGGTATCACCGGAACATATATCTTGTGGTCTACGAGTAAACCCGGAATATTCCGAGGTCGAAACAGAAATGTATAATCCAGCTTCTCCCGGATCTCGTTTGGGTGTAGCTTCCGGTGCTTTGAAAGATGGCTTGCCAAAAGGAATTGAAGGCTTACATTTTCATGTTTTGTGTGAATCGGATTCTTTTCAATTGGAACGAACCTTAAAGATTTTCGAGTCGAAGTATGGTCATTTGTTTTCTCAGATTAAATGGGTGAATATGGGAGGTGGTCATTTAATGACACGAGATGGGTACAATATTGACCATCTTGTAAAATTGTTGTTGAATTTTAAAGAACGTACTGGCCTCGAAGTGATCTTGGAACCGGGTTCTGCATTTGCCTGGCAAGCTGGGGACTTACATTCTACGGTTCTAGATGTTGTGGACAATCACGGAATCAAAACTTTAATGTTGGATGTTTCTTTCACAGCGCATATGCCGGACACGCTAGAGATGCCTTATCGTCCTGAGATTGAAGGGGCTTCTTCTGAGCTGAAAACGGGAGGGCATAATTATCGAATTGGCGGAATGAGTTGTTTGGCAGGTGATTATATGCGAGAGTATAGTTTTGAGGAACCCAAGAAAATTGGAGATCGAATTTTACTGAAAGATATGATGCATTATACAATGGTAAAAACGAATACATTTAATGGGGTTAAGCACCCAAATATTGGAATTCGGCGGTTGGATGGGAACGTGGAAATTTTTAAGGAGTTTGGGTATGAGGATTACCGAGGGCGGTTATCTTAGGTTTATTTGGCAGGTCAAGCAATTTATAAAAGAGCTACAATGACTATATCTACAGCAAGAGAAAAAACAATAATTGCTTTATCTGAAAGATACGACGCTTCTGAAGCGTCAAGTATTACTCGTATTCTTTTCGAAGATTTCTTCACTGTCTTTAATTCAGAGTCAAGTAAACTTGAATTTACGCTAGAACAGCAAAAAGACCTTCAGTTGTTAATTTCAAAATTATTAGAAGGAACACCCGTTCAATACCTTGTCGGAAAAGCCAATTTCTATGGCCTCTTTTTTAAAGTAAGCCCAGCTGTTTTAATCCCCAGATCAGAAACCGAAGAATTGGTCTACCTTGTTTTAGAAAAAATAAAAACAAAAGAATTACAAAAGGGAATTGACATCGGAACGGGCTCAGGCTGCATACCAATTACCTTGAAGTATAAGCGACCAAAATGGGACATCCACGCTGCTGATATTAGCTCTGAAGCATTAAGCATAGCTCAACAAAATGCTATTGACCATAAGACCGCGATTGATTTTCACTGTTTTGATATTTTGGATAAAACGACTTGGCCTGAATTTGCTTCCTTTGATTTTATTGTTAGTAATCCACCTTATATTCCGCCATCTGAAAAGGCCCTAATGCCAGACTCTGTTTTAGAACATGAGCCGGCTTTGGCTTTGTTTGCTCCGGAGGAGGATCCTTTTATTTTTTACAGAATGATTATAAAATTTGCGGGAAAGTACTTGAAGTCAGGGGGGTATCTTTTCTTTGAAGGGAATGAATTTAATGCGATTAAGGTGGTAGACATGATGAAGGGGAGTGGCTTTGTAAATGTTTTGTTGGAAAAGGACATGCAAGGGAAAGATCGGATGGTGCTGGGACTAATGAAATGAGGATTTATTAAATGTTGGATCGTATTAATATTTCAAATGCTAATCAAGTTGACATAAGCTCTAAAGTATTCGGCGTCCTTCTAATTCCCCCACTTCCGTAACTGATTCAACAAAGCTCTAAAATCCTTAGGTGGCTCCGCCTCAAACTTCATGCGCGCTCCAGTTACAGGATGATCGAATTCCAAGGAATGGGCATGCAAAGTCGTTCTAGACATTAACGGCCTTTCTTCTACATTTTTCTGCAGATTGAATTTCTTCTTTTTAATTTTTGATAGGAATATTTTAGATTGTCTTCCATACAAGGGATCAATGGCCAATGGATGTCCAATGGCGCTGAAGTGAATTCGAACCTGATGCATTCGGCCTGTTTTGATATTCGCGTCGACTAAGGAATAGTGTTTGAAAAATTCCAACGTTTCGAAAAGGGTCAAAGAAGATTTTCCGGTTTTCTTTACAATCATTTTTCCTCTGGTGACAGAACTTTCTGTAATGGCCAAATCGATTTCACCGGAGGTAGGATAAGGGCTTCCTTCCACGATAGCCAAATAGTGTTTGTCTACGGTTCTTTCTAGAAACTGTTTGTTGAGATTCTTATGCGCTTCTTCGGTTTTTGCATAGCAAATGATACCACTCGTTTCTTTGTCCAATCGATGTACTACAAATACTTTGTCATGAATTTGGTGGAGAGACTTGAGAAGATTCGGGAGCTCGGCTACAAAGCGATCTGGGATACTGAGCATTCCTGGAGCTTTGTTGACGATAAGAAAGTGAGGATCGTCATGCAGTATTTCGAGTTTGGATTTCTTAGACATATGATAAACACTGTGGTTTTTTAATTGTGGGGGCAAAAATAGTGAAATATGTTGTAAAGAGTGGATGCTTTTGGTGGATGTTTTAGGGTTTGATTTTTAGAAGGAAGTTGGGTTTGCATAATGAGGTAGAAAGCCCTAATTTAAAGGTTTATAAAATGAATATTCTACGTTCTAAATTACACGATAAGATAAAATGAAAATAAAGCTAGGAGAAAGCAGTAGAGCATTACAATCTTGCTACGTCCTTCAAGATGAACTCAGAACAAGGGTAGTTAAGCAGTCAAAGCTACCCGTTGAAGTGAAATACATCGCTGGTACAGATGTAGCTTATGACGAAGAATCTCAAAGAATGATTGGTGCTATTGTCGTTTTGGATGCACAGTCTTTATCAGTTATTGAAAAGCAATCACATGAAATGGAAATTACTTTTCCATATGTTCCAGGCTTGTTTTCTTTTCGGGAAATTCCACCAATAATTGAGGCCTATAAAAAATTAACAACCAAACCCGATTTAATTGTTTGTGATGGCCATGGGATAGCGCACCCAAAAGGAGTGGGGATGG
>CAZDTI010000558.1:0-5307 GCA_964508085.1 uncultured Saprospiraceae bacterium
CAGTTGAAGATAACAATCCTCCTACAATTACTTGTCCAGCGGACGTAACAGTAGAATGTGATCAGCCAACTGATCCAGGAGCAACTGGCAACGCAACGGCAAGTGGAGACAACTGTGCTGCTGATGACGAATTAACTGTAACTTTCATTGATGTATCGACACAAACAGCAATGGGTTGTGGAAACGATACTTATACGATTACAAGAACTTGGACGGCTTCTGATCCTTGTGGAAATACAGCAACTTGTGTACAAGTAATTAGCGTAGAGGATACTACTCCTCCAGTAATTGTTTGTCCAGCAGATGCAACGGTAGAATGTGATACAGAATTTGCAGGTACAACGGAAGTTAATTTTCCTTTTGTAAATGGAGAAGCATTAGTAGATGTTCCAGCGGGAGGAATTGTTACTAATGTCACTATTCCGTTTGCCTATGATACATGGTTATCAATTTACCTTGAATTTCGATCAGAAATCGTTAGAATTTGCCGGATTAGAAACGGGAGGATTGACGAATTTGAATGAAAGCAACTTCGGTCTGACTCTATTGGACGAGGGTGTGATTACTACAAGTTGGACCTCTTCTGATGCGCAAAGTTTGACAAGAAATACTCGAGTGTTTGATGTTAACTTTACCGCTAAGGAGGATGTTTTACTAAGTGAAGTAATTAGCATTGGTTCTCGCTATACAAAAGGAGAAGCATATAATACTAATCTTGACTTGATGGATGTGGTACTTCGTTTTGACGATGACAGAGTTGCAACAAAAGAGTTACAACTATATCAGAATACACCGAATCCATTTGCGCAGAAAACTGTAATCGGGTTTGACTTACCAAACGCTGGTAATGTTACCCTGAATATTTATGATGCTTCAGGAAAATTATTGGAACAAGTAGAAGGTGATTTTTCAAAAGGTTATAACAGTATTTCTATTTCAAAGGATAGATTGTCGTCTGGCTTATTGCATTACCAATTGGTCAGCCCAGATGGTACGGCAACTAAGAAGATGATTCTCGAATAATTGGATAAGGATGATTGATTAATTTCAATCACTTACTTATTCGAATGGTTATGGAATGGTCAGTTACTACAAAGTAGCTGGCCATTCTTTTTGATAGCGGTATTTGTTGGTGGACTATTTGATGTTCTTCAAATTGAGTAGCTTTTGATTCTGAGTTAATACTTACCCAGCTCATTCCTAATTATCTTATTATGATGTTGTTGAATTGCCAGTTTTAACTGTAGTTCCAGTCGTTTTTTTGCGGCTGGAAATGTTAGGCTTAGTTCCTTTTTCAAGGTAATGTCTTTTCGGTAATCATATAAACCAATAGATTGTTCTCCATCAAAAAATAGAATGAAACGCTCATCAAGTATTCGATAACTTTGTCCATAGTACATAAATGCGTAGCGATCTTGGCTACTGTCTAACATGGATTTACCGAAACTGGTAAAAGAATTGTTGTAGCCAATGTAATCCAAAATAGTAGGTAGGATGTCTACCTGTTGTGAAATTCCTTTTTGTTTTCCACCAAGGAAAGTATTAGGTTGATACAATAAAATAGGGATCATATACCTTCCCGGAAGTGTTTGGTATTTTTTATTCTTTGATAAACCAGTATGATCAGCAGTAATGACAAACAAGGTGTTTTCAAACCAATCCATTTTACTTGCTGTATTGAAAAATCTACGGAGTGCATCATCGGTATATAAAATGCTCCGATATAGTGGAATTGTGTTGGGGTGAGATTGCTCAAAGCTGGGCTCTACGGCATAGGGATGATGAGAAGTTAGCGAAAAGAGTTGGGCATAAAAGGGCTGCCGGAAAGTATCTAAAACAGAAGCCGTATATTGGAAAAAAGGCCGATCCCAAATGCCCCAATTCCCATCATAAAATTGGTCATTATTGAAAGCTCTTCTGTCGAGATAATAATCAAAACCACATAGTTTAGAAAAACCTTCAAACTCCATTGTTCCTTCATTGGCACCATGGAAAAATGCAGAAGTGTATCCTTCTTCTTTAAGCAACGTTCCAATGCCTCTTATTTGGTTGTTTTGATAAGCCGAAAACAAATAGGGGTCTTCCATAAGTGCGGGAAGGCTAATCGAAATAGAAGCGATTCCTTGTGTTGATCTTAAGCCATTAGCGAAGGATTTTTCATAATAAAGCCCTTGCTTCATTAATGAGTCTAGAAATGGAGTGTAACCTTTATTGCTTTTGCTAAGCAGTTGAGAATACTCTTCTCCAAAGCTTTCCAGGATGATGACTACTACATTGGATTTTGTCCTGTCGATACTATCCAATTGAAGTTTTTGATAAATAGGAAATAGTTCATTGGCTTCTTGCTCACTAAAATAACTTATTTCAGAGATGAATTTTTGCTGTGTAGAAAAAATCAAATTTAGAATAGTAGGGTAGGCGAGTGGCACCAATTGCATGTTGGGTACATATTGTTGTGCATTGATTGGCATTAAGGGCCTGAGTTGAGTTCCACCTCGTAGTGCGACAAGTAAAATTGGAAGGGAAAGTAGGAAAACCAAAAATTGACTCCAAAAAGGGAGTGGTTTTTCGTCTTTTGGAATAGTCCATTTTTTAAAACTCCACCATAGAAATAACAATATAAATACAAAAGCTAAAAATAAGTACCAGTATTCCATCATGAATAAAGGCAGAAGATCTGTAGTATTTCCTGCTAAAGCCAGATCACCAGCATTACTTCTTCGTAAAATGAATGGAAAGTAGGCAATGTCTACTAATTCAAAAATGACAGCAATTCCATTGAATGTCACAAATATTAGCCACTGAACCCTGATATACCATGCTTGTTCCCTTAGCGAAATGGGCAGTAAGTAGCTCAATATCAGGAGTAAATTGACATAGCAGATCGCTGAGAGGTCGAAGCGCAGTGCATAACAAAAAACAGAAAGGACGTCACGAAAAGTTTCTGTAGGTAATAGAGAAGAATGGCTGACATAGAAAAGAAACCTTAAAGCGCTGAATACCAATAGTATAATGGCGAGTTTACTGCACAATTCCAGAAAATAATAGCTAAGGTTATAAAGTCTTTTCATCGATTTTAATAAACAACGAAGGTACAAAAGCTATTAAATTTTCCCGAAGTAAGCAACAGTACTTTTTATTTATTAAAATAATATATAACTTGGCCCCTGATAGCGAAAGCTATTTAAAAATCCATCTGGTATCCAAGTTTTGGTCCAACACTTTTATCATTAGAACGTCGCCTTGGAGTGACTAGGGCGGGCTCCAGCCGTTGACTTGTCCGGTTTTCCACTTCGGTAGAAACAAGGAGATTACTGAACCACACCAGCTGTTCTATCCATGTATTTCCAGGGTCCATAAACACCCGATAACCGGATGGGTTTTTCCTTTTCCTCGATTCGTTCGTTCCTCACTCACTCGGAATGACAGTAGGTTCCATCGGTTTTTTCCTGTTTTTTGATATTCATTCACTAAATCCGAAGTCCATGTCGATAAGACTTTTGTATTGATTCTAGTGGTCAAATATATTTTGAACATCTCGGAAAGCTATTTTTTACTTCAAGATTACCTGAGGCTCTGAATAAACAAGACAAGCCTAAAAGGCTTTTGTTATTCCGAGCGAGCGAAGCGAGTCGAGGAAAACCAAAAGCCCCCCATCGCCGAAGCAACGAGAGGCCGTCCCAAAAACTGATTTTAAATAACTTAAAACAGTCTTTGTTTAACACACAATCACCTAATTCTTAAGGTCGTGTGGGACCTGTATCTTTTGGTTTCATAGGTTGAAAAGCTAAATCGGAAATAGAAGCTTCGAACAAACCTGGATATAAAAATCTATAATATACTTTTCTTGAAAAACGCATACCTCGCCCAATACAATTTGTAGTGTAATGGATGGATGTTTGCAATACGGGGGAGTACTGTTAGGTAAAAACTTTCTGAGAGGTTATCTGAATGTTTTTTACTTTGAGCTTAAAATGATTCGCAACAAATATTCTGGTTGCTTCCTCATTATGTATTCAAAGATATAGCTTCCTAGGGTCGCATGTATACCGAAAAAATGGTAAATATTATATAAGTGAAGTGAAGGATGCTCAACTGGCTGGCAGTGAGATGATTATGTATGGTATTGAGCAGTTAAAACGAAGCTTATACCTGATAAAGGAAGGGATAGAAAATCTGATATTGAAAATATGCGATAATACTGTTATACGTTGGCAGTTTTAGTCTTCTAATAGATCAGGACGTCGTTCCTTTGTACGTTTCAGTGCTTCTTGCTCACGCCATTCTTCAATAGCCGCCTCATTTCCGGATAACAAAATGTCGGGAACCTTCTGGCCATTATATTCGGCAGGTCTCGTGTAAACAGGTGGCGCCAATAAATCATCCTGGAAAGAATCGAAAAGGGCAGAGGTCTCATTATTCAAAACGCCTGGAAGTAAACGACCGATAGAATCAACCAAGACGGCCGCTGCTAATTCACCACCGGAAAGAACATAGTCTCCTATAGATATATCTCTGGTGATGTAGGTATTTCGAATCCGTTCATCTACACCTTTATAATGACCACAAAGAATCAATAAATTCTCTTTCATTGAAAGTTGATTGGCTATAGATTGATTTAGTCGTTCTCCATCTGGCGTAACATAAATGACCTCATCATAGGTTCTTTCTTGCTGTAAAGACTCAATTGCATTTGATAGAGGTCCAGGCATCATTACCATTCCTGCACCTCCGCCATATTGATAATCATCAATTTGTTTGTGTTTGCCAATACCATGATCTCTCAGATTATGCAATTCAACCTGTAGCAAACCTTTTTGTTGAGCTCGTTTGAGGATAGAGTGCTGAAATGGACTTTCAAGCAATTCAGGAAGGACGGTTAGAATGTCGATGTGCATGATGGAGAAGGATAATTAGCATTAAATAGGTGTATCTCTTAAAAGAAAAAGAGCGCCCCCTTCACTGGGAATGGAGCGCCCTTTCCTCTTCTGTCTTTCCTTTTTTACTCGATTCCAAGCAATTCTACTTCAAAAACTAAAGTAGAGTATGGGCCAATCGTAGGACCGGCACTTCTTTCGCCGTAAGCCAAGTTATAAGGAATGAAGAATTTGTATTTTGAACCAACGTTCATCAATTGCAAACCTTCTACCCATCCGCTGATCACCTGTGTAACACCGAAAGATGTTGGCTGACCTCGGTCTACAGAAGAATCGAAAACAGTACCGTCAATTAAAGTACCGTGGTAGTGAACTTTTACTTTGTCAGAAGGAGTTGGCTTTGCACCATCGCCTTGAGTCATTACTTCAT
>CAZDTI010000559.1:0-5273 GCA_964508085.1 uncultured Saprospiraceae bacterium
ATCCCTTTTGGAAAAACGACAAAGAAATTCGTCTGCATTCGATCCCAATCAATTGTTCGGATAGAACCCACTTTGGTTTTTATCATAGCCCCCTGAACATTGAAAGTCATTGGCATTCCAATATATGCTTTAGTAGCTTCGGCTACATTCTCCGCAATAGAAACGTAAATGGTTCCATCTTCTGCTTTCTCCCCATGCCACTCGCCTTCGATAATTGTTTCTGATTCAATCAATGTATCACGATAAGTAGAACGGAATTCCCGTCGAAAAACCCAGCCACGAATTTCTGATGTCGTGTCTCTGAGATAGGCGTCTTTGGTCAAAGTATCGACTTCAGCCACGCGCATGTTCACAATCGGGACTTCTTGTAACAAGGGTAATTCATGATCTAAGGTAAGCGCATTGACCGCCTCCTTCTGACTACTCTGAATATCAAACAAAATGATGTTCGGCATGTTGCCACTTCCAGATAATTGAACTTGCTTAAGCAACATATCTTGCACAAAGAAAAGTGTAGAAATTAATGCGGTACCTAATCCAATAGAAACAATCAACGTCAAAGTTTGATTGTTAGGACGAAATAAGCTTGAAATACCTTGTCTCATCGTAAAACTCCATCCTTTCGGGAAAAAGCGTTTGACGGCCCACATCACAAATTTGGCAACAGCTGCTAACAATGCAAATGCAGCAAATATGGCGAGTGGAAAAAGAACGGCTTCCATACCTCCTCCAGTTTGTGACCAAGAGAAACCTGCCATAAATAAAAAGATCAAAATATAAACCAACCATTTCAATAAATCCCGTTCTTGCTCCGGATCATCAAAACCAGCACGCAAAGTTCGCAAAGGAGATGTCCTACGAATAGCTAGTAAAGGAAGTAAGGCAAATAATAGTGCTATTCCAAGACCGGTAATAATACCTTGGGCAACAGCAGTAAGTGAAACGGAAGAGCTTATGTTTTGCAAAGGAAGAAAATCTTTTAATACTGCGGGGATAGCTAATTGTAATGTACTACCCAAAGCAGCTCCGAGGATAGCACCAATTAATCCCATGCTACCAATTTGAATTAGATAAATCCAAAAAGCCTGTCGACCACTTGTCCCTAACGTTCGTAGAATCGCTACCGTTCCGAGTTTGTCTTTGATGTAAATGTGAACAGAACTAGCCACACCAATACAGCCCAACAGTAAGGCAATGAACCCTATGAGATTTAAAAAATTAGATAAATTTTCAAAAGCCCTACCGATGTTTTCCTTTCTACTTTCTACAGAGGTGGCTCGAACAGAAAGCGTACGTAGTTTTGGTCGGATGGCATCTCGAAGTTCTTCCGTTTGTTGATCGGTATTATTGGCTAGTTTGATATAGTGCTGGTATTCCACTCGACTACCAGTTTGTAATAAACCAGTTTCTTCCAGATATTTTTTAGGAATAATAATTACGGGAGCAATGGCAGAAGTAAAGCCGGAGCTGCCTGGAGCTGCGTTCAATTGCCCGGCAACCAAGAAAGTCGTTTCACCTATTTTGACAGAATCTCCTGGCGCTAAATTAAATTGGATCATCAAGCTTTTGTCGACAAGCGCTCCTTTCCCTTCCCGAAAATTTAACCAGGCATCGGCAGGAACCGTATTCATTTTACCATAAAAAGGGAAAGGACCTCCTTGTGCTTTTATGAAAGACAGACGAGTATTTCCTCCTTTTGGAAAATAAGCCATAGAAGCAAAACCTACAATCTCGGTTCGTTCACCTCCTATGGAATCCAATAACTCCATCAGTGTATCCGATTTAGCCTGCGTTGTTTCTAACATCAAATCTGCCCCAAGCAATGTTTTTGCCTCGGTATTAATATCTTTGACCAGATTTTCGCTGAAGGAATTAATGGCGACTAGGGCTGCAATGCCCAAAATGATGGAAGAGATGAATAATAAAAGTCGACCTCTGTTTCGGCGACTATCGCGCCAGGCCATCTTGAAAAGCCAGGAGATGTTTGAGTTTGACAAAGTTTGAATGAGTTATAGTAGGTAGATGAGGTAGGTGGGGTGGATGAGGTAGATGTGGTTCCCATTGCTTATAATACTTCGCATTAGGGGGAAAGCCTCATCTACCTCATCGCCTTATCTACCTCATCCACCCTTGTCTATTAAATATGACTAAGAATGTTATCAGTAACTAACCCAACAAAGATATGAAACGCATTGTTTTTACAACTGTTCTTTTTCTCTGCTTTTCTTTTGAAATTTTTTCGCAAAGTCAGATAGAGCGAACCATTAAAAAATTAGTCAATGAACCAGCATTGAAAAATGGTTCGGTTGGAGTGGCCGTCATAGATGTGGAAACTGGAAAGTTAATCGCTGGGCATGATGCAAAAAAATGCCTTACACCAGCCTCTTCTTTGAAGGTGGTAACCACAGGAGCAGCTCTGGCAATCCTTGGTCCGGATTTTCAGTTTGAAACTAAATTGGAATATGATGGATTCATAGACGAAAATGGAACTTTGAAAGGAAGTTTATATCTGACAGGGTTTGGGGATCCAACTCTGGGTTCCTCTGAATTTGATGAAGTGCCGGATTTAGAGAAAACGATGCAGCTATTTTGTACTGAAATTCAAAAGGCAGGCATTAAAAAAATAGAAGGCCTAATCGTAGGAGATGCTACTTATTTTGGGACCGCAGCTAGTGGGAGGACTTGGGCTTATGAAGATCTAGGGAATTATTACGGGGCGGGAGCTTACGGTTTGAATATTTTGGAGAATATGTATTACGTTAAGCTACAGCAAAAAACTAAATTGGGTAGTCGTCCTCCTGTGTCGAGTACAGAGCCCTCCATCCCAAATTTGTTATTGATAAATGAATTAACTTCTGCTGAAAAAGGAAGTGGTGATAATGCTTATATTTTTGGAGCACCAAATAATTACACCGCTTATATTAGAGGAACAATTCCTGTAGGGTCTGGTACTTTTACCATTAAGGGAGCAATTCCTGATCCGCCATTTTTTGCGGCTCATGCTCTAATGTATGCACTTGAGGAAAACGGCCTTTCAACCTTCAGACAGGCAACAACACAGTTACAATTGGATTTGGAACAAGAACAAAAAGCAAAACGTACAACAATACACACACACAAGTCGCCAACACTAAAAAGCATTGTAAAAGAAACGAATTTAAAAAGTGTAAATCTTTTTTGTGAAGCAATGTTGCGTATCTTAGGGAAAAAGAAAAAAGGAAAAGGAACACCTGAAGCAGGAATAGAAGTGTTGCTGGAGTTTTGGAAAAAGAAAGGATTGAAAACAGAAGGCTTCTTCATCGAAGACGGCAGCGGTTTGTCTCCTTATAATGCCGTTTCCACCCAACACCTGGCTACAGTTATGCGTCTAATATACAAAGATGAATTCCTCAGAGAAGCTTTTTACGATTCGCTCCCCATTGCTGGAAAATCTGGCGCCTTGCGCTATCGTCTAAAAGGAACAAAAGCGCAGCATAATCTTCGAGCAAAAAGCGGTGGTTTGAAAAGAGTACGTAGCTTTACAGGCTTAGTAAAATCCGCTTCCGGTAAACAATTAGCCTTTTCTGTTATTGTTAATAATTATAAAGGTGGCTCAGGAAAGGTACTTAAACGTATGGAGACTTTTATGGCTAGCTTGGCGGAGTGAGTGAAAATTTTGAACCGCTAAGGTCGCTAAGGTTTTGCAAAGTAAGTTATGTATTTTCAACCTTCCTTCGCGAAACCTTTGCGCTCTTTGCGGTTAAATAAGAAAACGGCGGAACACCAACTCTACACAAAAAAGAAAATTATGAATCGCATCTTATACCTATTATTCCTCTTCGGTCTCTTTTCTAACAGTTCATGCACGAGCGGTTACGATACTGGTACTCGCCACCCGAGTCAACACGCTCATGACTATCATGAAGGACACGATCACGACGAAGAGATGAAGGCAAATAGTCGTCTCCAGGATAAGTATCAAGATACAAACGTGAACGCAGGAGAAGGTGGAAACCGATGGATTTGGCAAAAACCTAACGTAATTATTGATAAGTTACAGCCGCTGGAAGGAAAGGTGCTAGCAGATATTGGAGCAGGGCCTTATGGCTATTTTGCTTTTCGAATTGTACATCAAACGGAAGTAGCTAAGGTAATAGCTATAGACATTAGTCCGGAAGCTACGAAGTTTATGGATGATACTAAAAAATTATTGTCAAATGATATTCAAGAACGAATAGAGACAAGATTGGTTAAAAGTAATGATCCACAATTAAGGAAAGAGGAGGCCGATGTTATCTTGATTGTAAACACGGTTGCTTATATTGAAAATAGGATAGAATATCTTAAGCGATTAAATACAGGTATGGCAACAGGCGGGAAGTTGGTAATTGTTGATTTCAAGAAGCGTAATACACCAGTTGGACCACCATTAAGAGAGCGTGTTTCTTTAGGTCAGATAGAAGGGGAGCTCGAGGCTGCAGGATATAAACGGGTTTCAGTAGATGACAGAGCACTTGAATACCAGTATATTGTTACAGCGGATATGAATTAAAATCAAAAAGCCCCAACAGAATTGCCAGGGCTTTTTAATTTTATTTAATTCTTGATTTTTAACTCGTTACCACTTTTGCGCTACGCAAAATCAAAGCGTCTCTCTCCGGTCCAGTAGAAACCATAGTAATCGGCACATCTAGTCTCGCTTCAATAGCCCCCAACAACGCTTTTGCATTTTCCGGAAGATCTGCATATTCATTTGAATCAGAAAGAGCTTGCTGCCAGCCAGTGAAAGCTTGGTGAACTGGTTCTACGGGGACATTACAAAGATCGTAAGGTAATTCTGTGTGCAACTCTCCATCGTAACGATAGTGTGTCGCAACAGAAATTTCTTCAAAGCTATTTAGTATATCTATTTTGGTAACAACTAACTGAGTTACTCCATTTAAAAGAATAGTATAGTGTAACTGCGGCAAATCAATCCAACCACAACGACGTGGTCTTCCGGTAGTAGCACCAAATTCAGCCCCTTCTTTTCTTAGTAATTCTCCTGTCTCTCCTTCTAATTCCGTAGGGAAAGGACCACTACCTACTCTGGTGCAATATGCTTTTGTAATCCCAATAACTTCTCCAATAGTAGAAGGAGCTACACCAAGACCATTACAAACACCAGAAGTAATTGTGTTAGAGGAAGTAACAAATGGATAAGTTCCAAAGTCAATATCTAGCATAGATCCCTGCGCTCCTTCCGCTAAAACTTTCTTGCCATCCTTCAATGCATTATTTATGAAATACTCACA
>CAZDTI010000560.1:0-5196 GCA_964508085.1 uncultured Saprospiraceae bacterium
GCTTCGATCGGCTAACCTAATGTGACCCTGCTAGGGTCAGTCCAATACGCACCTATTCTGAAAACTACCAAGACTTTTTTCAGTGCGCTTAGGAGGCCAAATCAAACATTTATTTATCCCTAAACCGAGTAATCTATTTTACATTCATCCTTAAACAGAAAATTGTGCGAGTTCTATTGTTTTTCTTTTCTCTATTGTTTTTTCTTTCCTCCTGCTCGGAAAAGAAACAGCCCAAGGTTCTTGTTTTTTCCAAAACCGCCGGCTTTCGACATACTTCCATCGGTGCAGGAAAAACGGCGATTCAAAAGCTGGGAAAGGAAAATGGTTTTTTGGTGGACACCACAGAGAATAGTGAACTCTTTACCGAAGAGAATTTAAAACAATATGCTTCCGTCATTTTCTTAAACACTACTGGAGATGTATTAGACTATGTACAACAAGCAGATTTTGAACGATACATTCAATCCGGAGGTGGTTTCGTGGGCGTACACTCTGCGGCGGATACGGAGTATGACTGGATTTGGTTTGGGAAATTAATTGGGGGCTACTTTAATGGTCATCCGGAAATTCAAGACGCAGAAATTAAGGTACTGGATAAAAACCATCCGTCCACAAAAATGCTTCCCGATACTTGGTCGCGTACAGATGAATGGTATAATTACAAGTCCTTAAATGGAGCAGTAAACGCATTGTTGAATTTAGATGAAACGACTTACGAAGGAGGAACGAATGGAGAAGATCATCCCATCGCCTGGTATCACGAATATGATGGTGGCAGGGCTTTCTACACCGGCGGAGGTCATACAGACGAAAGCTATAGCGAACCCCTTTTCTTGCAACATCTTCTTGGAGGTATTCAATACACAATGGGCGATAACAAAAGAAACTATGACCAAGCTTCTTTCGAGCGCGTTCCTGAGGAAAGCCGTTTTGTAAAAACAGTGTTGGCCAGGAATCTTTATGAACCAATGGAGCTAGATGTTCTGCCTAACGGGGAAATCCTATTCATAGAACGAAAAGGACGAATAAAACTTTATGACCCTAAGCGGGAATACATGGATTCCATAACGATGGTTCCGGTGTATTCGAAATTGGAAGATGGATTGCTGGGCTTGGCTATTGATCCAAATTATATTGAAAACAAATGGATTTACCTTTTCTATTCTCCGGTTGGAGCGGAAGACAAACAACACATTTCCCGATTTGTATTTGATGGAGATAGCCTCGATTACGCTTCTGAAAAAGTAGTGTTAGAAATAAAAAAGCAACGAAAGCGGTGCTGCCATTCCGGTGGCTCTCTGGAGTTCGGTCCTGACGGAAATTTATTTATAACCGTAGGGGATGACACCGACCCATTCAGCTCCAATGGCTTTGCCCCGATTGATGAACAAGAGGGGCGTTTTTATTGGGATGCACAGCGTACTTCTGGAAACACCAATGACCTTCGCGGAAAAATCCTACGCATTAAACCGCTGGCCGATGGAAGCTACGACATTCCAGCAGGTAATCTTTTTCCAAAAGGAACTCCAAACACCCGCCCCGAGATTTACATCATGGGCTGTCGAAACCCCTTTCGGATGGGGATCGATTCTAAAACCGGTCACATTTATTGGGGAGACGTAGGGCCGGACGCAGGAACAGATGGGAAAAGTCGTGGGCCAATGGGCTATGACGAAGTGAACCAGGCAAAGCAAGCGGGTAATTTTGGATGGCCTTATTTTCGAGGAGATGGAAAAGTGTATCACGACTATGATTTTGCCAAAGCAGAACCCAAAGGATTATTCAATCCCGAAAAACCAATCAACGACTCTCCAAATAATACAGGACTGACAGAACTCCCACCCTTTAATCCATCCATGATCTGGTATTCTTACGATCGCTCAAAAGATTTCCCCTGGGTGGGCGCTGGCGGAAAAAATCCGATGGCTGGTCCCGTTTTTCATAGCGATGCTTATGAAAGCGATTCTAAATTACCCGATTTTTTCGATGGCCGTTTGTTCATTTATGAATGGATGCGGCATTGGATTTATACGATCAAATTTGACTCAACGGGAGCGCCGATAAAGATTGATCCATTCATGCAAGACAAAACATTTTCCAGACCAATGGACATGGTGTTTGGATCCGATGGTCAACTCTATATGCTAGAATACGGGGAGTTATGGTATGCCCGAAATATGGATGCACGTTTGGTTCGAATAGATTTTATAAAAGGGAATCGGGGCCCGGTTGCCCAAATCGTAGCGAGCAAAACGGTGGGAGGCGCACCATTGTCTGTAATATTTTCGGGAGGAGAAAGTTATGATTTTGATAATGATAAATTGAAATACAAATGGAACTTTGGAGATGGAAGTCCCCCGAACCATACCGCTTATCCCAGCCATACTTTTTCTAAGCCGGGCATTTATACCGTAACCTTAACCGTGACAGATTCGGAAGGCGAGGAGTCAACAGCGAAAGAAGAAATTCAGGTTGGAAATGAACGCCCAGATATTGCTTTTGCCTTAAAAGGGAATCGCAGTTTCTATTGGGACAACCGCAGCTTTGACTATGAAGTGAAACTATCAGATGTTGAAGATGGATCTTTAGAAGAAGGCGAAATCGAAGTAAGTAAAGTCTTGGTCTCTATGGAGTATTTTTCAGAAGGAGTCGATTTTACAGTCCCCGCACAGGGACATCAGTTGCCTAAATATAACAGTAATCCTACAGCTCGAAAACTAATAAGTAATTCTGATTGTAAAAGCTGTCATGCTGCCAATAAACAAGTAAATGGCCCTAGCTATATGGATATTTCCAAAAGGTATAAAGGGAACGAAAAAGCACTGAGTATTTTAAGTACCAGTATTATTGAAGGCGTATCTGGAAAGTGGGGACATAATGCGATGGTCGCTCACCCCTTACTTACAAAAAAAGATGCGAGAGAAATAGCGGATTATATTTTATCCCTTAGTGAGGTGAAAACAAAACCTTCCAAATTTCCAGTTAAAGGAAATTATATTACTAAAGACCATATTGAGCAAAAGGAAATGGCAGAAGAACAGGCTGACCAAGGGGAAAAAGGGACTTATCTTTTGATGGCCACTTATACCGATCAAGGGCATGAAGAAATAAAACCCATTACAGTACGAGAACAAATATTGCTCCGCGATACCGAAATAAAAGCAGGAGAATATGATGAAGCGATTGGAGGTATGCGACCGGATAATGATGGTGCCATCGTCGATATTTACAATGGAAGCTACCTGATGTACAAAGACCTGGATTTGACGAGTATGAATTCCGTTCACTTAGAATTTTGGTTACGAGAGAATCGGGATTTTGGAGGAGCTATTGAAATACGATTGGATGCAAAAGATGGTACTCTATTGGGGAGCAGTCAGATAGAGAAAAGCTACCGGAATGTCATCAATTTTGAACCCGTTGATGGCGTCCATGATGTGTATTTGTGTTTTTCTTCTTCGAAGGGGAATGACAAACAGGTGGCGGTTTTGAAAAGCTTGGAGTTTATTCCTGCTGAGCTTTAAATCAGTTTAAATTGTTTCAGTCACTACACTTTTCTCACTTTGGTAAATGATGCAAGTCCAAATTATAACAATAACCAAGTTATAACTGTTATCTAGATTGTAATCGGCTTTCAGAAACCTTGCGCTGCTATTTGCACGCTCACGGGTTTCCGAAAACCTAAAGCTTCTGAACAGTTATCATAAATTAAAATAAAACGCAATGATTAGATCAACCTTATTCTTCAGTATGCTTGTACTACTATTAAGTAGTTGTAACAATAGCACGGCACAAACAGCGGAGGTGAAACAGAAAGCGCCCCTTAAAGAAGGGCTCAGTAAAGCCTATTTTGCCTCCGGTTGCTTTTGGTGTGTGGAAGCCGTTTTTGAAAATGTGAAAGGCGTTGAAGAAGCCATCTCTGGATATTCTGGCGGGACTAAAAAGAACCCGACCTATGAAGAAATTTGCACAGGAACCCTACGCCATGCAGAAGCAGTAGAAGTGTATTACGACCCTGAAGTAATTACTTACGAAACTTTACTAAAAGTCTTCTTCGGCTCACAAGATCCAACAACGCCCAACCGACAAGGCCCAGACAGAGGCCCACAATATCGCTCCATCGCTTTCTATCAAACTGCAGCTGAAAAAGCACAAATTGAAAGCTACATTGCCGAACTAGATGCAAGTGGTGAATATGACGCTAAAATTGTAACAGAAGTTGTACCTTTCGACGTCTTTTGGCCAGCGGAAGAATACCACCAAGATTTCGAAAAGAGAAACCCGAATCAGGCTTATGTAAAAGCGGTGTCTATTCCAAGACTGTTGAAGTTTGAGAAAAAATTTCCATATTTGCTGAAGGTAATGCACTAGGCGTTTAAACGTGCCGATATGCGGATTTGATCACACAGAGGCCACAGAGTTCACAGAGCTAACGCGTTGAGGTTTGCGAAGAAGAATTCTTTATGCAGGGCATTTGCTGGGTTTGTTGAATATAGCGCAGAGGCGGCAGAGCTAACTACATTTTGTGCGTTCGCTCTGTGGCCTCTGTGCACTTTGTGTGATTAAAAAACGATAGGTGAAAATCGCACAGGCGAACTAAGCGCTTTCAAAGATCTTTGCGAGATGGATGCCGCTTCAGATGCGTTGGCTTTGCGCTAGATATATTGTAATAAAACTTCTCTAAATAATGAAACGAAAAATCAAAATGGGCATGGTCGGCGGTGGCCGCGGTGCCTTCATCGGAGCAGTACACCGAATGGCCGCTGCCCTCGACGGACAAATTGAACTCGTCTGCGGAGCATTCAGCAGCAACGAAAAAAAGTCAAAACTATCCGGTCAGGATTTCTTTCTACCCAAAGACCGAGTCTATGGCTCCTACAAAGAAATGATCCTCGCCGAAAAGAAATTGCCAGAAGGGGAACGCATGGACTTTGTTTCCATTGTCACCCCCAATCATGTACACTACGGCCCTGCAAAAATGGCCCTGGAAAACGGCTTCCACGTAGTGTGCGATAAACCACTCAGCTTTGATATGAAAGAAGCAAAAACGTTACGACGACTGGTGAAGAAAACCGGATTACGTTTTGCCTTGACGCACAATTACACAGGTTACCCAATGGTAAAAGAAGCACGCCACCTAGTACAAAAAGGAAAAATTGGAACCGTACGTAAAGTCGTTGTTGAATATCCACAAGG
>CAZDTI010000561.1:0-5183 GCA_964508085.1 uncultured Saprospiraceae bacterium
GAACATCCAGGTACTCTGTTTTCCTCATAGGAACTAACAAGCTCCCATTCCAAATCTCCCAAGGCGCTACAATTATCAGTAACGCATCCATTAAGATCAACGGTCTGGGTGAAAGATCCTCCTACAGCTGTAAGGAAAGTACCACTTGCTGGTACAGGGAACCAATCTCCACTAGGAGTATTTGGGAATATAGGATCTGGACAAGCAGTGAAAGTCATTGAAAACTCCGCACAGGTTACATCTGGAGGCGTTGTGTCTTCAATAGTGATGACTTCATCACAAGTTGCTGCATTACCACAGGCATCTGTAGCTGTCCACGTTCTTGTAATCACTTCTGTGTTTCCACAACCAGGAACGCTAGCATCTACGAAAGTAATGGTTGGTGGAGCTGGGTCACAGTCATCAGTAGCCATTGGCATTCCAAAAGCAACTGGATCTCCACACTCGATGGTTTGGCCAGGGGCACAAGTAATCGTTGGAGGAGTGGTGTCTTCAATTACAATTACTTGGGTACAAGTAGCAACAAAAGGGAAGGTGGGGATTAACGTTGACCAAATTCTGTCAATACTAGCAGTGTTAGGGCAAGCTGGGCTACTAATATCTATAAAAGTTACCGCTCCGCCACTTGCTGCCATCGCAAATCCCAAAGCAGTCGGATCAATGGGATCTCCACATTCCACTGTCGCATCAGGTGGACAGGTAATTGCCTGTGCCTCTATTTGCTGGACTGCTCCAAGGTTAAATAAAAATAGCATCAACACTGTATAAAGTGCGTTGCTATTCAGTTTCAAAGATTGAGGTTTTTTGTTCATAATTTCTGTTTGATTGAAAAGTTAAATAAAATGATGTACTTCAGTATTGGGTACTATTTTATAAGTAAAATAAAATACATAGGTATTAAGACTCACACTACATAACAATACATGCACGAGTCAGAAAATCTATCAGATGTAAATCTAAATAGAGATTAATTTTTGGTATAGGGATGTGCGACAATATAATTACATCAGCTTAAGTTGATGTAATTGTCAGTTTTACGGCGGGACATAATATCCTTAGGTTTTAGTCATGTCATATGACTAATCAGTAATCAGTATTGGGAAAATTTTAGAGGTTGGGAAACTTAGGTTTCTAAGAATCTATGGTATGGTTGTTTTCCAACTTGGTTTTATCTAGGTTTATTTAAGGGTTTTAGAAAATGCTCACCTTTATTTTAGTAAAGGTGGTATATATTATTAATTGTTCGTAATAAATAAGCTTTAGTTAAAGCTTCTTATAAAGTAAAGATAGAAAAAAGCTGAAAGTATCTTTAATTTAAGAATAAATACTTTTTTCCACTTTGATACATAATTAAAAGAAACATGTATAAATCTTTTATTTATAAGTAGTTTCAGGTGAACCATACTTTCTTGGAAAAAAGCACTTAAGCAGGTACTCCATTTAAATTATACAATAAAAAGGTAAATAAATCTGTATCCACCCCGAATAAAACCGATCTCTTGGGTAAGACTAGAGAACTTTTGATCATCTTTATGAATCCCTCCATTTAAGTTCCTCATTATTTGGCCACCTTTGCTGAATTTCGTAATTTCATTTGTTGTTCTTTAGAAAAGAATTATCCTTCCAAAATAGAGTTTATGTCTGGGGATTTTGTATAAGAACCAAATAGAGGTTTTTACAGCAACCGAGGAAGGCGCGGAACCTAATAGCCTTAGCTATTAAGGTGAGCACGTGACGAAAGTTGATTTAAAAAGATCATTTGGGCTCCGTACTAAATCTCTAGTCATAAACTCTAATGTAGATGCATTATTTCCAAAAACAGAATTGGCCTCTATTTTCTTGTTAAACTTAAACATAGAAATAGAAACCAATAACTATACAACACCCTCAACATGAAAAGAGTCCTACTCCCAATCGGCTTGATTTGTCTTTTCTTTTTTATCAATATCATTAATAATAGTGCTCAAGTACTTATCAATGAGTTTTCCGCAGCTAACTACGATCAATTCGTTGATAATTTTGGTGAATACGAAGACTGGATTGAGCTATACAACGCTGGGAATAGTAGCGTAAATATAGGTGGTTATTACTTGAGTGATCGCCCGGACAATCCATTTAAATTCCAAATCCCAGTAGGTGTTTCAATTGCTGCCGGTGGTCATCTACGTATTTGGGCTTCCGGCAATGATTCCAACACCGGGGGAATTATCCATACCAATTTCAAAATAACACAGACCAGGGATGCAGAAGAAATTATACTTAGTGACAACAACGGAACTCTTCTTGACAGCCAACCAATAGATGTCCCTAACAAAAAAAATCACTCTTGGGCCAGAACCTCAGATGGTGGCATGACTTGGGGAGTTGACACTAGCCCGAGCCCCTACTATCCAAACACAAGTGTCAATCAACCATATGCCAACCGCCCCATAATAGAACCCGCAGCCGGAAATTATGCTGGTCCGGTTTCGGTAAGCATCACCTCGCCAGATCCGAATGTAACAATTTACTACACCACTGATGGAAGTACACCAAATAACGGCTCTACGACTTATAGTGGACCTTTTACCCTTGCTGTTACTACAGTAGTTAAAGCCATTGCCGTTAGTTCAAACAGCAACATTCCGGATAGCCACTTAGATGTCCACACCTATTTCGTAAATGAGTCGCATAGCGTCCCAATAGTTTCTATTTCGGGGGCAGGCATTCCTAACCTTTTGAATGGAAATACCGGTGCCAGGCCTCAAGGCTACTTTGAATATTTTGATGCAGCTGGCGTTCGGGTTTCTGATTCTTCTGGTGAATTCAATAAGCATGGCAACGACTCCTGGGCTTATCCGCAACGTGGATTTGACTACATTACACGAGATCAATTTGGGGAAGACTATGCCATCAAGCATCAAATCTTTCCGAATAAAACCAGAGATAAGTTTCAACGGGTAATCATGAAGGCTGCTGCTAATGACAATTACCCTTTTGCAGGTGGTGCACACATCAGAGACTCTTATGTTCATCAATTATCACAAAACGCAGATTTAGTATTAGATGAAAGAACGAATGAATTTTGTGTCCTTTACCTCAACGGAGAATATTGGGGGGTGTATGACATTAGAGAAAAAGTAGACGACCATGACTATACTAAATATTACTATGATCAAGGACGTCAGTGGATTGACTTTATCAAAACCTGGGGTGGCACCTGGGCAGAATATGGCTCCATGAACGATTGGAACAGCCTAAATAATTTTATCATTAATAATGATATGACCGATTTGGACAACTACGCCTATGTTGGAACCGAGCTCGAGCTTATGAGTCTTATTGATTACATCATCATCAATTCTCATACGGTTTGTAAAGACTGGCTAAATTGGAATACCGCCTGGTGGCGTGGAAGAAAACCTTCAGGTGGCGCTCAGAAATGGCGCTACACCCTCTGGGATATGGACGCTACCTTTGGTCATTACATCAATTATACGGGGATTCCTGATGTTTCCGCTTACGCAGATCCTTGTGATCCTGAAGATATTACGACTGATTTTGAAGGTCATGTAGCTATGCTAATCAGCCTGTTAGAAAATGAAGACTTTTTTGCCATGTATATCAATCGCTATGCGGATCTCAACAATAGCTTTTTGAGTTGTGATTACATGATTGATTTATTGGATGAAATGGCAAGTAAAATCACTCCAGAAATGCCTAGACAACTAGACCGCTGGGGTGGCAACTATAATACTTGGTTGAATCAAGTGGAAGGGATTCGCAATTTTATCCTTATTCGCTGCGATATTATTGACAATGGAATTGAGGAATGCTATGATGTAGAAGGTCCTTATGACATCTTAGTAGATGTTGATCCTCCTCTTTCTGGCAAAGTGCAAATTAATACCATCATCGGAGACAATTATCCATGGGATGTCGACTACTTTGGTGGTGTTGATATTACCCTCACTGCTATTGAAAACAATGGATATATTTTTAGCCACTGGACTTCTAACAACCACAGCTTACTCCCACATAACAATAGCATTACAGTAACCACCAACTTAAATTCCTGGGACAATATCACTGCTCACTTTGTAGAAGGAGGCTGCGACCTAAATCCAATCATAGCTGGCCCAGCAAATTTATGTGATGACAGCCAAACGCAACTTGGGGTAACCACAGCATTCGAAACCTATCTTTGGTCAAATAATTCTACAACCCAACAAATTACCGTAAATAGTCCCGGAAATTATAGTGTTACGGTAACAGATGGTTTAGGTTGCTCAGCTAATACGACTTACAACTTAGGAAGTTTAACGACTCCAACTATAACCATTCAGGGAGCAGATGTTTTTTGTGAAAACGAAAGCACCTTGTTAGACGCAGGTGCTGGTTACACTAATTATCTGTGGTCTGACGGAAGCAACGAGCAATATTTATCGGTCACCCAGACAGGGAATTACGATGTGGTGGTTACCAATGCCGAAGGTTGTACAGGGATGGATCAAATAGCAGTAACTGAAACTCCTATTCCTATTCCAACAATAAATGGAATATCCGTCATTTGTGAAGGGGATAGCAGCGCTTTATTTGTGGATGATATTTACGCCAGCTATTCCTGGTCGGAAGGTTCTAGTAATTCTTCAATTTTTGTCAACGAAACAGGAGACTACAGTGTTACGGTCATAGACTTTGCCGGTTGTATCGGGGAGAGCACTTACAATGTAACCATCCCTCCCTCACCAACGCCTGAAATTTGGGGGGACACTCAACTTTGTAACGGAGAAAGCACCCAACTCGGACTGACGGAGAGCTACGAAACTTATCTATGGAATGATAACAGTACAAGCGCAAATCTCGAAGTAAATCAAGCTGGAATATACTCCGTTGTAATTACCGATGGCGCTGGGTGTACTGGAAACGCAGAAATTGAAGTCACTGTAAACGACGAAATCGATGCCCAGATTATCGGAGCTACTTCTTTATGTGCAGGAAGCAGCACTACTCTTTCCCTTTCCCAAAATTATAATTCTTACATCTGGAGCGATAACAGTACTAATGCAAACCTTGAAGTTAACCAAACAGGAACTTACTCCGTCGTCATTACTGATGATGAAGGATGCACTGGAACTACGGAAATTGAAGTAACAATGAACGATGAAATTAATGCGCAAATCATTGGGGCTACTTCTTTTTGT
>CAZDTI010000562.1:0-5167 GCA_964508085.1 uncultured Saprospiraceae bacterium
TTATTCAAATATACGAAACTATCGTTTTACCGAATTACTTTTTCTACATTGCTTAGTTTTGAAATTAGAAGGAATACTAACATAATTGTACTTTTGATAAAATAGTACGTTGTTCTTAGCATAGAATGAAATCTATTCGACCTGATAGTAGAAAAAATCGATGGAATTAAGAGTGTTAGTGTTTAAGGGATGATGAAATATTGAAGCGTCGTATAAGCCCACCTAGTAATTTACTTCCGCCTGGCGAACGGAAAGGTTCAGTAAATTTTACATAGGTCATAAAGATATGCTCAAACCAAATTGTAACCAGTATAACTTACCATATACATCCACAAAAACATCAATCAACAATTGAGTCTTAGCCCTCTGCCTGAAAAAAAAATAAGAACATCATAGTTATCTTTTCAATAAACAAGGAACAAGTCTATGACAACCGCGACAAAGACGGTCATTATTCTAAACTTATTAACCTTTTCTAAGCATGAAAAAAAACTAGTGTAATGTATGGGAGGTTGGAATGAAAGAAGGAGAAGCGGTGTGGGGATATGATGATAGGAAGTGCTGCGCGTGTAGTCTTATTGTCGTTGGGATTTTGTTTATTGGGTTTAGTGTGCTATTTTTAGCAAAAGTAAATATTTTAAGAGGGAAGCTTTCTTGCTTTTTTCGTTGAGGAGTGTGGTTTTCTAAAAGGTATAGTGTCTGATTGTTGTAGCAGCGAATAGTCATGAACAAAGTGCAGAATGTATAAAGCCACTAAACCTGTCTAGATCGCTACGGACAAACGATGTAGACAAAAAAAATCTATTATCAATGAAGAGATATTTAGAAAAACTAAGTGTATTTAAATTGGGATTAAGAATATCATCATTCTTGGCATTAAGGAAATTTTATGGAGCAGTTAAACTATTAACTGGATCTTTTGCTTGGGTAACTTTAAAATTGAATAAACCCAAAAAAACATCCAATATCCATGAGTTGGCAAAAACCTGGGTTGATTTAATGCCTCCTGATGGACGAGATTATTTTGAGATTGCTTCGGTTGAAGAGGAAACTGCTTACCTGAAGATTAACTTGAAATGCCCACTAAGAGGTACAGGAGATGTAGCTGCCTGTCATAAAGTAATGAATTATGATAGAAAGCTTATGAAAAACGTTGGAGCAAATTTGGTGATTTTAGAATCACAATCTAATTCAGGGAAATCCTGTTGCAAACTTGCAATTCGAAAAATAGGAATCAAACTGGATGATTTAGTCCCTGCTCATAAATTACAAAGTAAAACGTAGAAAAAATTACTTTCAAAGAAACTTAAAACGTCAATATTCGCTCCTTTAATAAAGGCCATAAGTAACAAGGCGAATGGATTTAGTGAAATTAAAAGGGATATACCAAAGTATGAGCGTTCATGCTGCCTATACGTCGCCGTGCCGTTTATACGTCGCGTCAGACTGCGCAAGAATCCTAATTTTATTTGATTTCAGCTTTGCAAGTCGTTAATAATCAACAATCGGGTTTTCATGAAAATACGTTATTGCGCAGTCCGTCGTTATGCGTAATTCTTCAGATCACAGCAAATTAATTTCCCTAGCTAATACTCACTTTGACCAAGGGAAAATAGAATAGAGTAAATACAGAAGAAAACGATTACTAAACATCAAGAACATTAGCGAAGGGTAGCCAGAACTTTCGAAAGGGTTAAATGTACCATTAGACTTAAATAAAAACCACAACAATGTAAATACGTTGTTACGTCGACAGTCATAAAAGACAATAAAATAAAACGGGAATAGCAATCAATTCTCTTAGTCTGGATTTTTATTCCACCTATAGGTCAAATCCAAAGGCCTACGTGCCTATTTTTTAACACATAAATCAAAAAACGATGAAAAAAAGATTCTTAACCGTATGTTTCTGCATGCTAGTCAGCTTACTAATGTATGCTCAGCCGGACTGTTCTCAGTGTCCATTTATTTACCATTTGGATGACAACCCCTATTGTAGCGAAACTACCCAACAATGTGGGCAACAATTCTCTTTGACCTTTCAAAATTGTCCCGAACCCGCTGGAAGTGGAGAGTTTTGTGATTTCTGTAATCCTGGAGAAGCCTTTTTGCAATTTATCGGTGGAAATCCGAATATTAGTGTAGTAAGTATTGTGGATAATGGCTCCTCAACGACCTACACGTTTGTCACTCAGTGTCTTACTACTGGACCTGACTGCTATACCATTTGTTTGTCCTACTGGCCTTGTGGTATAGAGTGCGAGTTTATAGGATTTTGCTACGAGAATTCAAGAGCTTATCATTATGTCATTAATGTTTGCGGGAATGGAGGCCCTCCAACTGGCGGTGATGGATGTGAGCACAGAGTCTCAGAAAGTACTTGCCTGAATTTCGAAGCACCCTGCGATAAAGAGTGCCCTGACCCTACCTGTTATTGCATTAATGCGAAGGATGAGAATGGCCTCAATTACTTTGACATCATCACGGTATATGATGAACGTACCATTTGCTATCCTGATGCATTAGAAGGATACTCTATTACGGAGGTAGATTGTGTAAAGAAATGCAGCTCTGGTTTGCCAAAAGCCGATGCAATGACCGTATACGATATTCCAGTTGTTGATTTTGATGAAAAGGAGGTTCCGCTTTCCTTCACGGCATATCCAAATCCAACTGTGAATGAGCAACTCACTCTTGACATTACCAATGCATCAAGTGAGATAGTCGATTTGGATATTGAGCTGTATGGCGTTAATAGCCAGCTTCACAAACAAGTCCAAGTTAAACTAGAGGGAGGATTAAACCAACAAACCCTTGATTTACCAGATGGAATTAGGCAGTTTGTGATTTTGGCTAAAGTAGATGGAAAAATTGTTTTCGTAAAACAGATTTTGAGTCATTAATATTTATTAATGATAAACTAGTACAGCGGGTACTAGCTTGATGGTGTAAGGAGTAATTACTTAGTTGTAATTACTCCTTGCTTTATTTTAAAGGGAGGTTGGGCTAGGGAAAAGATAGATGAGGTTTGTTTTTCCTGTGGAGTTTCTGTTTAGCCTGCCCTGAGCTAGTCGTAATTCGCTTGTCTGCTCTTGAAGGTAGGTAGGCTTCAGACCATTTCTCACGGAATGCGCCTTTGTGCTCACTTACTTATAAAATGGACTTATTTAATTTTAAGAATTGGAATATTAGTAGCAGAGCTATTTTGGGACTGGATTATTTTTCGAAGTTATTAATTAAGGAATCAAACTAGATGTTGGATGAGCTGATGTCAGTAAGATAATTTAGACAACAGGATACTATAGAAAAGAAGGAGAAATCTAAATCATGAAATATTCTGTTACTTCAATTGAAAATAGAGGCTAATTAACTACACTACTTGACTTATCGCATGGGATATTATTGTTATTTAAAATTAAAGAGGCAAACTTATTGGATTTAATCCAGAACAAGTTATATTTAATATTATTTTAACATGTTTTCTTGTGATTTATTCCAGAAGCTAGCATAAAATTTTTGATGAAGTTGAACTGTTGATTTTAAGGATAATAAATTAGATATGAATTACCTTTTTAAAAAATATGAAAATTATAAGATTGTTATTAAGGTCTTTATTGACTCCTTAAATAATTTTCATTCACTAGTTTTAAAAGATAAATGTGAAATTCTATTATGCTTAAATGCCTTGAATATTAGAAACAGCCTGATAAAAGATGAACTTAATAAGGTCGTTGAGTCTAATATAGAGAATGAAAATTTAATGACTCAATTAACAAGACATTTAGTTTTAGTGAAATTTGATATATCCCTCGAAGAGAGAAAACAATTCATTCAATATTGGATTACAGAAAAATCATATGCCAAAGAGGATTTAATTAGCAAGGCATGGATTTTTGGAATTGTCACTGATGATCGTGAATTATTAACAGATAAACAAAGAAAGCATATTGGTACATGGTTTAAAAAATACAGTAACAAGATTAATGCGTTAACAGCTTTAGCTTGGTTTCCAAAGCATTTAGAAACATTTGGAATAAATGAATTATCAAATGAAATTATTGATAAAATATTATCTAAAAGAGAGAAAAATGGTAGTTGGATTGGAAATGTTTATAGATCGGTAAGGATAATGTATTCAATGTCTAATTCTAATCACTTCAATGTTCAAAAGCTACATACAAGTTACAGCTTCATCGAGAAAAAACTAAAGACAGGTACCGAGTTGAATGCTAAAATTTCTGCACAAATATTGAAATTATTATTTGCTTCAGACAAAATAGGTCAAGATGTGAAAAACTATGTAATCGAATCTATTATAGAGAAAAATAAAAAGAGTTTAACTGAGGAAATAACCAAAATTCTGTCTAACGATAAGGTAGGAGAAGCATTAGAGTTATTATTAGATCGGAAAAATAATGACTCTGAAGTAGTTCTACTAATGAGAAGACTTTCGTTTGTAAAAACGTCATTTAATAACGGAATAATTGGATTTGAAGATAAAAATATTGAAAAGCAAAGAATAGCAGCGTCAATTCTACAAATGATTAGAGAATAAATACAGCACCTAAGATTGAGTGAAAGTCAATTCCTGCTAGAGCTGTCAAAGAGTTAAAGGTTCTCCGGCACTGCGCTGTACTCTCTCATTGAACAAAACCTAACAGCTCCCCACAACCATCCTATCATACAAACAACCAGTCGATTACCCCTAAAAAAGATTTACTTTTGATCATGTAATTAATTTGTTATAAAATTTCAAAAAAGAATCAACTGCAAAAGACAATCAAAGAATTAGAAAACTAGTCTTCGACAAACTCCCGACATCCCTGGTCCTAGCCAACTACTCCAAAGCCTCTCGTAAATCTTATGTTGTTGCTACCACGAATTTCTACAAGTGGTGTGTAAAAATAGAACTAATCTAGGCTTAGATAATGTCCATTTGTCAAGGCAATGGAGTTGCCTGAGTTTGACTTTATAAAGCAATTTTCACAATATATTTTACCACCGAATTTTTAGAAGATACCTTACTATGTTTTGTTGGCTTCCACGGGGGAAGCGCTCGAAGTCTATACAATAAGAGTAAATCCACCCACCCACCGGAGTACGGTGCAGATCATAGTGTCCCCTTCCCAATAAGCGCACCCATTCTTTAGTAGAAAGTTAGGATAAA
>CAZDTI010000563.1:0-5150 GCA_964508085.1 uncultured Saprospiraceae bacterium
CAATTTCTGCTTCAATAATCGATCGGCCGATTTCATACTGGTCATCGTCATCATCTCAGAAGTAGAAAATCGTATACCGAAATGTTTTTCCAATGCTGTTACGAAAATCAAATGTGCCATCGAATCCCATCCGTCTATCGATTGAGCAGTGTCCTCCATTTTGATTCGATCAGCTGAGATTCCGAAAGCTTCTGCTGCCGATGATTTTATCACACTCTGATGGTTAGAGTATGTGATTTCGGTGGGTTTTTGGACTGCATCAATTAGCAACTGCTCCACTTCTTTTAATTGCGTTTTACCTGAAAGTCCTTTGGGCAATTCATCAAAAAAGAAGATGTGTTTGGGGATCTGATTTTGCTTGAGATGAATACGAAGAAATTGAAATAATTCATTTTGGTCTGTGGTGCTTCCAGGTTTTAAAACTACTGCACTTACTAGTTTTTCACCAATATTTTCATCTTTGATTCCTACACAAACACTTTCTATAACTGAAGAATGCATATTTATCATTTCACTCACTTGTTCAGGATAGATATTGATTCCTCCACTATTGATCATATTTTTGACCCGTCCTGTAATTTGGTAAAAACCTTCTTCGTCTTTTATGGCAACATCCCCAGTATTAAGCCATCCATTTTTGAGTATCTCAGAGGTAGCTTCAGGATTATTAAAGTATCCAGTAAAAATATTTTTGCCTTTTAACCACAAGACTCCTGCTTCACTTTCATTTGCAAGGCTGCCATCTGCAGTGATGATTTTTGCTTCACAGTCTATCGGTATTCCTATAGTCCCGATTTTGCGCGGATGATCTTTTGCTGCACAGTACAATCCTGCTGCCACCGTTTCTGTCATGCCATAAACATTGATGATTGGCACTTTAAATTCTCGTTCGATATCATTCCATAGTTTTGACTCTAATTTAGCCGCACTTGAAATAATATATTTGAAATCTTCAGTCTGAAAACTATCTTCATACCCTTCTGAATATTTATTCATAAAAGATAATATCAATGGCACACAAAAGAAATGACTCGCTCGATATTTGTAAATGCTATGGAAAAGTTCGTCAATTTTTGATAAATCGAATTGCATTGGTCGTAGCCAAGTAGCATGATTATACAATGACAAAAGTGGCCCCTGAACTATTCCATCGACATGGTAAAGTGGTAGAATGTTGTGTAAGCTAGATTGTTCATCCAAACTATACACCGTCGAGAGTGTATCCAGTTGTGCAAAGAGGTTTTCATGCGTAATCATGACCCCTTTTGGTTCTGAAGTACTGCCCGATGTGAAAAGCACATAAGCCAAATCAGATAACTCCACAGACACCCATGAAGTAGGTGCACTAGAAAGATGACCTAAAATCGCTGGAAATGTGGTAGCAGAATCCTTATTTTCCTCTTTTTTACTTTTAATCAAACGCTTGAAGAGTCGTCCCTTTTTTTGAACATTCTTTTTTATTTTTAATTGAAACACACCTGCATCATCAGTTATATTTCGCTCATCAAACAAATGCTCTTCCATGACAAACCCTCTTGCCTTTGCTTTTTGGATAAGACCAATTGCTCGTTTTACAGGAACTTCAGGGTCTAGGAGAATAGTAACAATTCCATACCGTAAGAAAGCAAGAAAGAAGAGTGCGGTGTAATATTCATCATTCGAAGATAAAATAATTCGATCTCCTTTGTTTAAGCCTTTTGACTGAAAGAGATTACCTAGTTTATTGATATCTTCGAGAAGTTGCTTATAAGTAATCTTCGAATTGGCAATATGTCCAAAGGTCTTTTTTTGGATACCTGCATTGTCTATTCCTTCAAATAAACTTCGAATGTTATCGTACCTCATCCAATAATTTTTTTGTCATTAGTTTTCCATTATCTGTGTAAGGCAATTCTGCTAGAAACTGAATTTGTTTCGGCAACTTCTTTTCACCTAATTTTTCTTGTATTCGTTTTCGTAGTTCGCTTTTGAATATATCATAGTCATCTTCTTTTTTGTTGATCACTACAAAAGCCGCCATGTTTTCTGTATCATTTTTTCGATAGGGGATGATAGCGGCTTCTTTGACAAAATCCATTTGAAGGACAAATTGTTGGATTTCATCAATATAAATTAATTCGTCAGATGCAATCTTTATGATATTTCTCTTTCTTCCCCTCAATTGAATATTTCCGTTTTCATCAAAGCGAGCTATATCATTGGTATAAAACCATCCATTCCGAATTACACTTTTAGTTTGATCAAGATTTTTAAAGTATCCCTGCATGATATTCTCACTGAATATTCTCAACTCTCCTTCTTCTCCGATAGGAAGTAGCGCATCATTCTCATCTACAATTTGCGCGATACAATCTATGGGTTTTCCTATAGTGTCCAAATCGATCACAGTATCAATTGGGCGTTGAGAAATACAAATGCCGCTAGTTTCTGTCAATCCATAATAATTCAGAATGGACAATTTATATACATCTCTGAAACTCTTTCGAAGAGAATCGCTCAATTTATTTCCAGTACATATAATCGTTTTGAGACTGTCTAGCTGATTATCTATCCTATCGCTAAAGTCAACCAACTGCCGCAAAAAAGATGGGTTACTCCCCAAAAAAGTAGCCTTACTTTGTGCAATTGATTCAGTCAAACCGAATACATTATTCATCGCTCCTTCTTTAGGTACTACTACAGAAGCACCTACTTGTAATGGCACTACTACGCTATTACGCAGACCACTCATGCTCTCCAGACCACCTAATGCAAAATAGCGATCGTCAGCTTCCCAATGAAAAGTTTCACTAATCAATCGTCCACTACGAAATAGATTTCCATGTGATAAAGAGACGCCTTTTGGTATGCCCGTACTGCCAGACGTAAACAAGATGACTGCTTCATCATGATGAAAAACTTTAGCCTTGTCATTAATCGTCTCTGAATCATTGTCATCTAACCAATCTGCAAAATAATAACAGTCCTCATCGTTTTCTCCTTCATCAAAGACGATAGTGGTTGTGTTTTGAAAAGTTTCTCGTTTTTCTTTAAAGGATGCCACATTGGCAAAAACCAATTTTGCTTCCGTCAAATCTTGAATAAATCGGATGGTCTCAATCGGTAAATGTGTTCCGATTGGGACTAATACAACTCCCAATTGCATACATGCCCAGAATAACAACATTGCTTCTGTATGCTGTTTGCTACAAACGATGATTTTGTCCCCTTTTTTTAATCCCACTTCTTGCAGGGCATTGACTATAGCGTCTACTATTTCTTCACAATCTCCATAAGTAAATTCACTTTCATCTTCTAGAGAGATCAGTGCCAAGTTATCTGGAAATGAGTGAACAGCATCTCGCCACAAGGATTGCAAGTTTTGTTCTGATTTTGGAAATATGTATTGCTGAGACATTAAAAACGACTGGAGTCGAAAGCCCTCGTCAGAAACTGGAGCGACTTGAAGCAATCCTAGTTCTTCCAACTTATCTAGCGCCGCTAAAAGGTCTATTTGTTTTATATTAAGATGGGTAGTAATGTCGCTTACTGTAAATCCTTTTTGAGCCAGATAGATAATTTTGCAATCCAAGTCTGAGAGCGAATAATTGTCCAATGCTTGGATGCGTTTCACGTAGATTGGGTGTCGATCCAATAGATAACCGACTGCATTATCAAGATAATTATGATCTACCCATACCTTTTGCTGATTTAGATCTATGTGCAATAAAAGGTTGATGAGGATATAGGCATTATCAATATCGGTTACATCTTTTAACGAAAACGCAGAAAGAGACTTATTTTCCCAAGATTTAGGCAACAATGCAATCATAGCATTGTAATCCATAGAGTTTGGATTCGTGATGACTTTGATATCGACAGATCTCTCAATGTCATTTGCTGCAAATAGTGCTGGTTCAGAAAAGACAAATCCCTGCCAATTTGATGTTTTTGATAAATGGTCAAAGGAGGCCTGATATGCTGCTCCATGCCGCTGCTTACATCCACGCTCAAAAAAAGGATCCGGCTCAGAATTGGTAAGATGTACATGTGGAAACAATATAGCTCCATCTTCTTTTACAACGCGAAAGAGTTGATCCAAAAGCAATGATTGATCAAAATTGTGGAAGGTGTCATATCCACAGGAGAAGGCAATACTGTTATTTTTAATTGGAAGAGGTTTGTCTAAATCACAGAACAATATGGAAACATTAGAATGATCTTTCATCCAAAAATTAAATCCTTTGTAACCTAAAACATCTTTGTTTCCTTCCCAAGTAGCAACAATGTGTTGTTCAGGAAAAAGCCCCGCAAGTAGATTTGTTTGCCAGCCAGATCTATCCCAAAGACTAAGAATTGTATCTCCACTTTTTACCGTTTTTTGGAGTTCTTTTAAAAATGGAAATACTGCTTTGAATGATTCGTTAAATGGTTGGAAACAGGCATATATGTCGTAGTTTGGACGACGGCCTTTTCGTTTCAGAAATTGCTTGTAATTATCCTCTTCTTTTAACAAGTTTGTTAACTTCTCTTCTTTTTCAGATAAAAATTCATTTGGAAAAATATCTGATTCATTGTAAAAAATGAGGTTCCTTATGCTTGGCGTGAATTCTAATTGTTTTGGACTAAAGACTTTCTGAAAAGTTATATTCATTGGGCTTAAAATTGAGGAAGCCTTTTCTTCTTCTAATATCTTGAATACCTTTATACGACAGTTCAACGGTTATAGTAAAAAGAGTATTCTGAATTAATAATATTGCTTCTAATTGCAAAGTTAACAAAAGGACTATTCTTAAAAAGACAAAACATAATTTGTTGTTATGAAAGGCTATAATTTGATACTCAAAGCTTTTTTAAATTTCTTAGTGCAAAAAATGAACAGGCAGTTTTAAGGTGTGTAAACAATATCCCCAGAGCAGGCGGAACTAGCATCGAAAGTGCATTGGACTTGTAATTATGGAATAATGAGAAACGTAATAGGGCTTTGGAAATCAGAAATAAAATAGATAAAGAAAAATGGAAAAACGCTTTTGTGTTTTCCTTTGTTAGGAATTCACGAGACAGAATGATTTCATAGTATCACCAACCTTATTTCCGAAATGAACCAGATTATGCGGTGTGTATGACAAAATGCACTTTTGGTATTGTCATTCCGAGCAAAGTCGAGGAAT
>CAZDTI010000564.1:0-5117 GCA_964508085.1 uncultured Saprospiraceae bacterium
TGTTGCTTTACGTAAAAGGCAAAATCCATATAGTGAAGTTACTTTTTTTGACCGAGGTTTTCAAATTGTGCTGAGTAGTTACATTCTGTTGACTACGTCCAACCCGCCTTTTATCATACATGTTTGAAACATACATTTCCTGATCTTCCTAAGCTTAATAATGGCAGTGGACAGGTAAGTGTTTACCACCTCTAGGACAATTTCTGTTTAACTTTACTCGTGCTAATTTATTCCAAGAAACGTTAGTTTAGCAGTATTGAGTTTTTTGATAGGAGCAGGTTATTCTATGTCCTTATAATATTTTAAATGCTTCGCATGTTGAAGTTTTACTGATTCGGTTCCATCGGCATATGAAATTAATGTTTCTAGATTAGAGACTCTTGTAGAATCAATTTGACTAATTAATTGTTCTTCAAAGGGGTATGTCCTTTGCATCATATTTTGGTCTTCTAAAGACAATTCGTTATTACGCGTAGTAAAACAAGGTGAATTACTTTTAGCTAAAAATATCCACTCAGGAAAACTATAATGCATTATGGAATCTGAGTCGTGAGCTGAAAACGTCAAACCTCCCTTTTGAAGTTGTCTTAGATTATGGTCTACTTTATGTTTCGGCCAATAATTTGGATGTCCAGCCAAATGTCTGTACAACTTATCCCAGTCGAAGTCACACTCTAAGCCAGGAGTTTGATGTTCATGGTGAAAACCTAATGCATGACCGAATTCATGTAGAATTGTGCCGCTCCAACCTACTAGTAATCGATTATCAAAGTTGCTGAGGTTCAGTGTTATTTCCCCTGGGGAACTAATTTCAAGGTCAGTGCTATCTGTTCCAATTAATGACCAATATCCATTGTACTCAAACCCAACTCTTATATGGCTATCATCTGTGGAATTCCATTGCCTATATTCTCTCGTTTCATTATCGTATCCAAAATCAAATTGAATATTTCCAAATTTAGCCCAAATATTCGCGACTTCCGATATTTGTTTGTGAAGTTTTTTATCACCGCCTTTAAAACTAACTCGTATATTTCCAACTCGTCATAGTTTTAAATCTTCAAAAACGAGTTCTTTTATATGTCCATTTATGAGGCTCGGAACGTTTTTTCTTTTTTCTCTCTCTCTTTGAGTTCGAGTTTAGCTTGTAATTTATCCGGATAAGCTTCTAAAATTAAATCGTCATTCATGTTGCTTAGTTTTAAGTTAAAGAAAGATGGTTATTAAAATTTGCTACTAACAGTATGATGGCGGCATTATGCTGAAGATAAATTAATCACCATTGCCTGATTTTTTATTAATCGTTTCAAAAAGTAAATAGCTCTTTTGTTAATGATTTTTTCCTCACGCTAAAAGAGCCGCCAAGCGAGAAGAGTTATGAGACTACAATAATCTAGCTTGCTCTAAGTGGATAAAAAAATTAGTTTAAATCTATTTTAATTCATAAAAGTAGAATATTCAAAAAGCTTTATCCTATAACAAAAGTTATATTGTGTCTTATCTATATTTTGGATAAAATTTGTGTTTTTAAATCTTGCGATTGTTTATACTCTAAAGCTAAAGCATATGGACAAAACCCACAACGTATTCATCAGTCATCATGGAAAAGACGACGAACATGTCCAACGCCTAAGACAAAGGCTAAAGGATTCTGGATATAACATCAGAAATAGTTCGATTGACAGCACAAAATACAAGGACAGAATACCTAGTGATACTGTCATCGCTAGGTATTTGAGAAAAGGAATAAGTTGGGCAGGTACTTTTATTTGTCTAATTGGAAAAGAAACTCACACCCGACCTTGGGTCAATTATGAAATTAGAAATGCCCATCTTCAAGGGAAAAGAATAGTGGGAATCTATGCTCATGGTTGTGCCAATAGCGTTGAGTTGCCTGGGCCAATGAAAAAATATGGAGGCCCCGTACTAGGATGGAATTCGTTAGATAAGTTAGGTGGTGTTATGGCAGGTAAAAATATTCCATCCGAGAATCCGAACGGTTCTGCTAGAGCCCCAATTTATACTATTACAAGAGTGAGATGTTGATTAAAACGAAAATATGAATTACTATTCCTATAAAATAGAACATGATTTTGGACTAGCTCCTAACCCTTTTGGTGGTTACTGTACCTTAGCTGTTTGTAAACCACAAATTCGAAACAATAGAAAACTAAACATTGGAGATTGGATTTTTGGGACAGGTAGTAAAAAGTTAAACCGATTACACCAGTTAATTTATGCAATGCAAGTAGAGGAAAAGCTAAGCTTTAATCAATATTGGAAAGATGAGAGATTTCAGTATAAGAAACCTGTAGTGAATGGAAGTATCTCACAAATGTATGGTGATAATTTTTATCATCAGAACACTAAAACAGGAAAATGGATTCAAGAAGACTCTGCTCATTCTCTTAAAGACGGTAGCCCAAATCCAAAACATATCGAGCGGGATATTGGAGGAAAGTATGTTTTAACCTCGCAAATTTTTTACTATTTTGGAGTGGATTCAATTCCTATTCCGATGGAATATATAACAATATGCTCAAACGGCCGAGGTCTAAAGAGTACTTCGATTCCGACGGAGGTGGCGAACAACTTTATCTCTTGGTTGCAAAAGAATTATGAGAAAGGAATTCATGCTGACCCTATTAATTGGGAAGGCCATAAATAAGAAATACAATTTCTAGTCGAAAAGGATTTATTAAGCTATATGCCTTGACCAATTGTGCCACATCTGATTGTAAACTAAATTTGAACAATTATTAATTAACTGTTCTACGATAGATGGCCAAATTTTTCTCCTAGCTATATCAGCACCAAGAACCAATAATATATTCTGCATCGCCTCATTTGGAATTGGAGAAGAAAATACTCTTATGAATTCTTCTTTTGAAATTTCAGGAGCGATCATTTCTAACATCTTATCATACAAAACACGAAAATAAGATATTGACGTTTCATACGGAAGGGCTAAACTATCTGTAACGTTAATTTGGGCGCTATTCTTTTCCATTAGAATTTTGAGCGTGTCCAGATCTGAAACGTAAAGATGTAAACTATCACTTAAGTGATTATATGTTCCCAGGCCTACACCTAACCAACCTGACATGATTTCTTGAAGTGCTGTAAATTGAACAATGTTATATGGCAATCCCCTAAATAGATCATTGCTTCTCATAATCTGACACCACTCTAATTTATTATTGCGTATTTTTAATAATGCACAAACATTACAGGGAATATCTGGAGCAACGGGATCGCCCTTAATATTCGGAAAATCAATTTTAGCGTCCCAAATCTGTAAAACTGTTTGCCTTGAATTTTCATTGTTAGATAGAGACTGATATGCTCTTAGTAACTGATCAAATCCGAAGTGCTTTTTCAATCTATGACCATATGCACCATGATATTCTTTTGTGCTCCCAGAATACTTGGGCAATATTGGATTCCAACTGTTAATAAAATTAGCATCATTTGAACCATTTATAATCCAAACAACTTCTGCTAACGCAAACGCAGGATTAATGGGTGGAAATCTAGAAAGTATCCACCTGTCTCGTGGGTTTTTGATAGTAAAACCTACATGCAATAGTTCTAATGTAGGCCCATTTCTACTTTCCGAATACCCTAATGACTCGTTTTTTTTAAAATGGCCTGCCGCTTTGCTCCATGCAATGTTGGCATTACTTGCATTAAATAATATCATTAACTACGTATTGTTTTTTATGAAAGAATTAATTCCCCACTTAGGTGGATACCAATAATTAAATGGCTGCTCTTTCGGTTTATATTTTTGTTTTATCCTTTTTCTTTTAGAGTACCCTTCTATATCTGGATGAGCAACTCTGGCATATTTGTCAACCTCACAAAATAAATTTTGACAGTCAATTAATTGTAGTGAACGCCCCCAAAGATCAAGGAAATAAATTCCTAACCTTTCAAATTCGCTATGCTGCTTTTCAGTAACCCACCTAATAATATCCGATTCACTATAATCTCCATAGTCCGAAAAACATTTTCTTATTCCATCTCTTGCACCTGGCCCAGGAACAACAAAATCCATTTCAGAGAAAGAGGTTAAAGGACTATAATTAATATCAATTGTATATTGGTAAGCTAAAAATTTTCCGATGGTTGGATAGGAAATCAGCAAATCAAATAATTCTTGCATTGAATTCAAGTTATGAATTTTATCCGGGACACGATCATCCATCATTTTTTCAATTAACTTGATATGGTTTTCATGTTTTCGGGAATAGCCAAACGCATTCTTTCCCGAGGCCATAATATATGCTCCCGAATAAATTGGCTTTCCTATTGCAGAGCGCATTGATAAAATATCCGTGTATTTTTTGAATGAGTAATCGAAATATGTTATTTCGCCAAATCTATTATTTAGTAATTCCCAAGTCTCAATTTTATTAAATGTTTTAAATAACAACAATCGAAAGAACACTTCCTTAGGTGAGAAATTTTTAGTATAGATTACTTGTTGTATCAGGTATTGGCTTACCCTATCAGATGCTCTATAAGCATTTGTGAATTTATATAGACTCAAAATTGGATCATTTGTCCAGGGACGTAAAGCACCCTCTATTTTTCGATGAAAAATCAGCTGTCTTTCTGCAGCGAACCTCCAATAAGTATCAAATACTTTTGTTGGCGTTGGCTCTTGTAATCTTTTAATAATAGTAATACCTCCCTTCTTATTGCCTAATTCAGATTTTGATTTAGAATATTTACGTTTGTCTTTCATTTTGAATTGTATCAGTAATTTTTACTATTATTTTGTCTAAAGATTCTTCAAATGATTTATCATTTTGAATTCTAAATATTGGGTATTTACTTTCTTCTTCGTTAGACAAGATAGTATATTCTTTTTTGAGTTTCAGCCAAGTGATTGAATTTTCATTAGCTTTAAGTGAGTTATTTCTTTCTAACAAAAATAAGGCATCCGGTTTAATTCCTTTCCAGAAGTGTTCTTCTAAATCAATCATACTTTTGATAATATTGTCATCAATCCTTGTCACTTTTCCATAAACAACTATTGACCACCAAAATCTATCTAAGTAATTGGACAAAAATGTTTTAATAAAAAAAATTATGTAAATTCGGTCTAT
>CAZDTI010000565.1:0-5108 GCA_964508085.1 uncultured Saprospiraceae bacterium
CGGGCGGGCTGGTTCCGGTTCGGACTGGCTTCCTTCTAATATAATTTGGTACGAACCAAGGGAAACCCCATCTACCCCATTACCCCGTCTACCTCATCTACCTCATTTTAAATGATGAACAGTTATTTTTCAAGTCAAAGGCCCAGGATTAAATAAAACTAAATCATTGTGTATGCCCAATTTGTCACTAGCCACAATTGTTTTTCCACTTGCCACATCCAATATCATTTTGAATAAACCCCATCCCAATTCTTCAATGTTTTTTTCGCCACTTGCAATTTTCCCTGCATCAAAATCAATCAAGTCAAACCATCGGCTACTCAATTTTGAGTTAGAGCCTACCTTAATGACGGGGACCATTGACAAGCCATAAGGCGTTCCTCTTCCAGTCATAAATACATGAACATTCATTCCTGCTGCCAGTTGTAGTGTCCCACAAACAAAATCTCCAGCAGGGGTAGCCGCAAAGGTCAACCCTTTCTTTCGAATCCGTTCACCAGGGCTTAAAACATCTACAATTGGGCTGGTCCCAGATTTAGCGATGGAGCCAAGTGACTTTTCAACAATGGTGCTTAGGCCTCCTTTTTTATTGCCGGGGGTAGTGTTGGCACTTCTGTCTACTTGTCCTTGTTTTAAATAGTGGTCATACCATTCCATTTCATATAACAATGCTTTTGCTACACTTTCATCAGATGCGCGAGGAACCAAAAGGTGAATACCATCTCGCACCTCAGTCACTTCTGAAAACAATACACTTCCGCCAGCTCTTACGATCAAGTCAGAGGCGAATCCAGCTACGGGGTTGGCCGTAATTCCTGAAAAGGCATCACTTCCACCACACTGCATTCCTATAACCAAGTCTGAAACAGGACAAGTTTCTCTTTGCCTTTGGTTGAGTTTTTCTAAGTGTTTTTTAGCCAATACCATAACGCCTTTCACCATTTCATGAAATCCATGAAACGATTCATCTTGCATATAAATAATCGAATCTTCCTCTTTCTTATTGATCAATCTTTCAGGTCTCAACTTTTCACAACCTAAACCAATCACCATGACTTCACCACCGAAATTGGGGTTTTTGGCAATGTTTTGTATCGTCCGAATGGGGATTATAGCAGCAGGAGCATTTATTGCAACTCCACAACCATAAGTATGACTGAGTCCAACCACTCCATCTACATTAGGATATTTTGGCAATAATTCTTTCTCGATCTTATCAACTACAAATTGAGTCATCCCAGCCACGCATTGAACACTAGTCGTGATACCCAACATGTTTTTAGTCCCAACACTTCCATCATTATTTCGATAACCTTGAAAAGTGAATTTGTCCAAGGGCTCGATTGCTTGGACGGTTTCTTTACTATATGTTATTAATTTTAAATCCGGTGGGGTAGGGAGCTCAATGTTCCATTCATTCACCCAGGCTCCTTCGTAAATGTCTTGTTTTGCAAAGCCAATGGTTTGACCATACCTGATAATATTTTTCCCTTTGGAAATATCTACCAAAGCCACTTTATGCCCCATTGGAATGTTTTCAAGCGTGGTGAGTCCATTTTCCAAAACGGTATGTTCAGGTATGCCCTCAACATTTGGAGCAATACCTACATTATCTAAAGGGTTCGTTTGAATTAAAAAATAGTTCTTCATTTTTATACAAATGGAAATAGCACTGAAAATACCATCACAGAGATCAATCCGGAGATTGCCATGACCATTAAGAGGATGGAAAAATGTCTGATGGTTTCTTCTACTTCCATTCCTGTCATTTTTGTAATGATCCAAAAGGCACTGTCATTCATCCATGCAAATATTTTAGAACCACATCCAATCGCCAATGCCAGATAAACGGGATGGAAGGCTAATTCTGTGGTAACCACTCCACCCATAACTCCCATAGAAGTGATCATCGCTACAGTGGCTGATCCTTGAGCTGATCGAACAATTGCTGTTATGATGAATGCCATTGGGAGTAAGGCAATTTGATAATTTGCAGCCATGTCGCCAACCATTGCACCTATTCCAGTTTGTTGCAGCATTTGTCCAAAAGCACCTCCTGCCGCTGTGATCAATATAATCATACCTGCACTCGAAAGGGCTTCAGTGATGAATTTTTTAAAAGCATCTTTATCTTTCAAATGTTTCCAAAGTAGATACATAGAAAGAAGGGCGGAAATAAATAGTGCGATATTGGCATCCCCAATAGTGGTCAAAACTTTATGGGCAGTAGTTCCTTTTTCCAATAAAACATTTGAAAAAGTATTTCCAGTTATTAATAAAATAGGAAGGACTACCGGCAACAATGAAAAAGCCAGAGAAGGTAATTCTTTGTTTGATTTGTCCGTATATTGTTCTAACTCCTCCACACTAATATCAGGCGTATCACGGATAGGGAGATCCCATCTTTTATTAGCCCAGACGGCATATGCATAACCTGCTAAGACAGTAATTGTACCAATGACCAATCCTCCAATCATCATTGCACCCAGGTCGATCCCCATTTCTTCTGCGACGAAAAGAGGACCAGGGGTGGGAGGAATTAAGGAATGTGCCATCACTCCACCAGCTATGATGGCCATGAGGTAAAGGCTGAATTTTTTTGGATTTCTAACAGATAGAGATTTTACCAACGGGATCATTAGATAAAAAACAGTATCAAAAAACACAGGAATCGCTAATGTAAAACTCCCTGTCAAAAGAGCAAAGCCACTATTTTTCTTTCCAAACAAACCAAGGATACCACGGATGATCCGTTCTGCACCACCACTTCTCATCAGGGCAACGCCTATCACTGAGGCTAGTGCTATTAGGATTCCGACTTTGGCACTGGTATTTCCAAAAGCATTGGCTAGCCTTTTTCCTAATGACATATTGGAAAGAGTCTGGGCTTCTAATTCAGACATACCTTTGCTCTCGGCAAATGCCAGGATCATATCTGGTGAAGTCAATAAAGCGGTTACCAATGCAGCTAATAATAAGGACAGGGCTGCATGTAATTTTAATCGGATGATGCAGAAAAGTACAACTGCAGTTCCAATTAGGATGATTAAGATTGGATTCATTAATAGTTGATTTTTTGTTCTGGGAATTGTTTTAATCCACCAGTTTCAATCAAAAGTATAGAGAAGTAACAGGTATCATTGTTCAAGAATTAACATTATGATAGCCATTTTTTTAGAATCCTGTTAAAACGGAAGCTTCCTACTCTTTTGATGAGGCTCTTTTTAGATTTGTAAAAACAAGGAAGTCCGTTTTTGCAAAATATGCCTCCTTATCAGTACAGGTGTAGGTGGAAATGCCCCTAATGATTTTCAATGCATGATTCATCTTATAATGTATGCCGACCTTTTTCAATTTGAGGGTTGGGGCGCTTCCTCTATTGGGGAGGGAGTAAAGAAGAAATTATTGACCTTTTTGAAGAAAAACTACTTTTTTAGCACTAAAACGTATAGGTGCACCTCCTTAAAGTCTAGTATTGATGATATTATTAAATGATGATCCAAAAGTATAACTCAATCCAAGACTTGTACTGACAACAAAATCCGTAGCAATTTGTCGTTGTTGCAATAATATATCTTCAAGTGAGGTATCTCCAGCGGGTAGATTAATTTGGTCTCGAATTAATTCTAAATTAGAAGAGATTCTTACGGCAAAACCCTTAAAAATTCGTACGGCAATATTACTCCTCAATCTCATTCTCTTTTTTGAAAAATCATGCAGGTAAGCTGACCCCGATAAGTTGGTGGATATGTCGCCCCAAGGTTGGCGAAATTCAAATTTGATATTTAGGGAATGGTTCCATAAGTGCTCTTCATTTTTCCCGTAAATGGTTTGTTCAATATAATCATTGAATAAATAGCCAATGCGATAATCGAAAGTGATTTCTCTACGGAGTACTTCCTCATAAGGGAAAATATTATATTCAATGGCTGGCTGAAATTTATAGCTTAATTGGAGGTTATTGTAGCTACTGTGGGTCACCTCTCCAAAAACTCCTGCTGACCAATGGTTACTTAAACTCCGAACGACACTTCCTCGAACGTAATTTCTTTTCCGTAAGCTGGTTGTTGTTTCTTCATCTTCTTTAAATCTATTTTCTGAATATTGAAGTTCTGCATCGATACGAAAACGCCAGTCTTCCGTCACCCGATCTCCTTCAAAGCCAAATTCTAAGTCAATATCAGTTGTTCTGGATTCCTTTTCAAATTCACCTTCCCCATATACCTCAAATATCCAATTCCTCCAAGGGTCATTGGGCGACATTTCTTTTTCGGATTCGTTTTCAGTTGACAATGAAAACTCTATTTGATCAGCTTGGTCAGATTCAAGAAGATAATTTAATAAACCTAATTCTAATTTCTTCAGTAAACCTTTCCTGATCTCATCTTTGGTCATATTGGGATTGGTTTGAAAGATGAGTTCTTTATCCAATCCGTTATACCTTTTTTGTCCTGAAAAATTTAAGGTGTATGAACGACCTCCGCTACCGTTGCGGATATCGAAAATAAACAATTGTACGTTAGCCAAGGCTTGGTCCCTCACATGATTAACATAGGAAAGTTCTTGTCTCAAATAATTGTGGTCGCAATTGCAATCAATAAATATATCGATCTTTTCAGATGTTTGTCCGAACAAAATATTTGTATGGAGAGAAAGCAAAAGGATAAAGCAGAAGATTTGTTTTATGGTTTTCATATCTGTGGTTTCATGGTTTTCCTTATAGGTATACCCAGCACGAAGTGGTTTGGGCGAATATGTCGAGATTAATTTATTTAGATCAAGGCAGAAAACGTAGGCGATGCCTTAGCATCATCGAGGCTTTCTAACGCAGAGCTGGATAAATTAAGCCGGCAGGTGAAGTCCCAAACCACTTCGTAATGGGTATAATTACTTCAGTTGCATCTTCACATCCTATGATTCCCCAACGGACGGGAGTTGAATGTTTTTTTTCATTTTTTTTATGTAAAAATATTGTTACAAGTCCTTTAAGGGTGATTTTTATGGTTCTTCGTTTTGTTTATAGGGTAGATAATGGCAGATCAGGGTTCCCTTATTTTGCGACCAGTCGCGTTAGGAGGAACCCTGATCTACCATTATCCACCCTCATC
>CAZDTI010000566.1:0-5098 GCA_964508085.1 uncultured Saprospiraceae bacterium
ATGGCAGTCGGGCTGGTTTAATCCACTCTAATTAATTTAACTCCTGATTGACATAATTTATCTGTTACAAAAATTTCCTACTGCTTTTGCGATCTCATCTGGAGCAAATATAGAAAATACATTCTTTTTCTTTGTTTAAAATAATTACCTCTGGTTGCATCTAAACCGCTGGAAAATAAATTTCATTTTCTTAAAACAGTAACTGATGTACGAATGGTAGTTATTTTGTATGAATGGTAGTTATTCAATTATAAGCTGTTTTATTGATTGGATGATTTTTAGTAGTTATTGGATTGTCATTTTATTGTTAAAAGTAAAGAGCGTGTTAAAGCTAGGTGTTTGATGCGACTCCTTTGGAGTAGTACATGCAATTTGCTGAGGGTAAAGTTGTGTTGCTTTTTAGTTAGTCGTACATTCTGTATAAAGGAAATAGTTGCTCTTTAAATGCGTTTTTTAAACACATAGGCAGTAGAACACATAGCTCTTAGTTTGCAGAAGTGCACATAGCAAAAGGTTTTCAACCTTTTTTTTACATAGTTCACAAATAGAGGCTGCGTGCTCTCATGTGTTTATGTGTTAAAACCGCGTCCTGCCAACTGGTGCATCTAAATAGATCGACAGATAAAAAGCACCGCATCTTTACCTCAGTAGATTGTACCTTACTCCAACACTTCCAATGCTTTTTTGCTTTTCAAATAAAATGGATGCGCTTTGTCCTTTTCGATTTCCTTAAAAGCAGGTAGTGATTCTGAAATTCCTTTAACAGTCAAAACACCCAATGCTCGATACCATTGCAGTGTGCTTTCCCAGCCTTTTGGTACCTTTTCCATTTGCTCAAAATACCGAAGCGCATCCGCTCCCTCTCCCATTTCCAATAAACAATAGCCTTTCAACAAACGAAGTGTATCCGTAGCTGCGGACTTCATTTCTAATAACTCCAGTTTCACAAACGCTTTTTTGAAATCTCTTTCTTTTAATAATTCTGCGGCAGCTGAATAAGGAGCAGCGACAGTTACTGGAGGAAAGTCGGTGTACCAAATTTTGTCTAGCATTGCTTTCCATTCTTTATTGTCTTCTCCTTGGCCTCGGACGTTTGGAGAAGGATGTAGCGGTGGCGGAATATTTGTAGTCTTATTGTTTTCCGCCATCGGGCGATTGTCTTTGGGTTTTGTTTTTTTGATGACCGGAGCTTTCTTTTCTTTTTTAGTTTTCGTTTCTGGCGTCGTTTTATTTTTATTGGTTTCTTGTATTTGTTCGCGCTGGTCTGTAGTTGGTTCTTCTTGTTTTTCCATAGGAGCAATAGATGGAGTCACTTCTTTTTTGTCTGGAGACATTAAGAAGTATCCTGCCAAACCAATGATGGCTACTCCTGCCAAAAGTCCAAACCATCGGCCTGGCTTTCGATTGTTGTCAGGGTCGCTATTCTCCGGGCTAATAATGTTTTTCACTTCCTCTCGGAGCGATTCCATTTCGAGATCTTCTTTTAAATTGCTCATACGTTTGACCATTTGTGCGAAACGGGGGTTGCTTTGCATTTCTGCCTCAAAGGTTTCCAGGGCTTTACCACTTAATCCGCCTTCGAGATATGTTTCTATGTTGAAATCTTTCATGTTTTTTTATTGTTGGGCAATACCTATTTAGTTGTTTTAGCTAGTAGAGTCTGTACCATAGTAGTGTATTTTCCTCACGCAGAGACCGCAGAGCAAGACGCGATTTATCGCATGTTATGCGATTGGCTCACACAGAGAGCACAGAGTTCACAGAGCCAGCGTAATTTTTCGCGCGTTTGCTTTGTGGCCTCTGTGCTCTCTGTGTGAGCATTCCGCATAATGGTACGAAAGAAGGAAACCCCATCTACCCCATCTACCCCATCCACCCTTTTCAAAAAACTTCTTTAATTCCCGCCTCTCTTGTCAGTCCTTCTAGTTCTTTCAAACATTGGCTCCGTTTACTTTTCAGAGAACCTACAGAAGAATAAGGAGTAATGCTTTGTTCAACAACTTCGGCATCTCTTAGGTGTTTGAAATATTTTAGTGTAATCAATTGACGGCATTTTTCTCCAAGGCGTTCTAACAATTTACGTACAATAGATTGCCGTTCTTTATCCTGCATGTATTTCTCCGGACTAAAATCGGAGACTAAGTTTACTGTTTCCAGTTCTTCTTGTCTTGGCTTTTTACTGCGAATTCGATTAGCAATGAGTTTTCGAAGCACTCCCTTTGCATAGGCGACCGGACTATAATCGGAAAAGGGAAATTTTCCTTTTTTGATATTTGAGATGGTGATGACGACCGCATCATTTAGTAACTCCTCTGCATCCTCCGAGGAAAGTCCTGCTGCTCGTGTTGTCCTCTTTACCTCGTATTTTATTTTCTCGGCTAGTAATTTAACGGCAGTCGGTTCCACCCTTCCCAGCGAATCGTAGAAGGCTCTTTTGTCGGACAACCATCTTAGCCTATCAGCAGAAGTCTTAATAAAACTTAATGTCATTGCTAATGTTTCAAAAAATGAATTATCGCATACCCAATGTGAAATGCTTCGGGTATGAGTACCGTGTTGTTTTGTTTGGAAAAAATGATAGATTTTAAAGAAAGGGTGTTTTCATCTTATGGTTCCCTTAAGTTAAACTATATAATAACTTGATTACCTGCTTACCATCTCCGGTAAATATAGTTAGAAAAAAGGAGAATTAGAAAGAACCTTTTCAAGCTTTACAAATCTTATTGCTACTTTTGTTCAACTAGCACCATAGAATATCTCGACTAATTAACTCCTGTTTATTTTGAAACACAAGCTCTCTTTAAAACAAGCCCAATCATTCATTACCTCCTGTCAATTGCTTTCCGGTAAGAAAAAACATTCCGGAGAAAAGGGAACCAAAGAAGTAATTGAACAACTCGGCTACCTCCAAATCGATACCATCTCCGTGGTCGCAAGAGCGCATCATCATATCCTTTCGACTAGAATTAATGATTACGTGCCCAAATTGTTAGAAAACGTTGAACAACAACGACATATTTTTGATTACTGGGCACATGCAGCGAGTTACTTACCTATGAAAGACTTTCGTTACAGCCTCTTCCATATGGAAAAAATAAAAGCGGGTGATGGACATTGGCGTAAGCGGGATAAGAAATGGATGAAGTGGGCGTATGACCGAATAAAGTCAGAAGGTCCGAAAATGGGAAGAGATTTTAAAAAGGATAAAAGCCTTTCTTATGATCATGCCTGGGGCGGTCATCCGGTCAACCAGGCCTTGCGACAGTTGTTTATGGAAGGAGAGTTGATGGTAACGGGGAGGAAAGGGTTTCAAAAAATATTTGACCTGAGGGAACGGGTTTTGCCAGATCATGTTGATACGACCCTTCCTTCCGAACAAGAGTATTACAAATATTTGATTCTAAGAGACCTTCAAGCAAACGGCTTAATGAAAGCTCGTGAAATTGGGCACCTCATTACCATTCCGAAAAACAGTTTAGAGACTGTGTTGAAGGAACTAGTAGAAGATAAGGTATTGACGGAAGTCTCTGTAAAAGGAGTGGAAGGATCTACTTATTATGCGATACAAAAAGACTTAGCAACTTTCGAAACGAGTCGTCCTAAAAAACAAATAAAAATTCTTTCTCCTTTTGACAACCTCATCATTCAGAGAAAACGGATGCAGGAGCTTTTCGATTTTGATTATATCCTGGAATGTTATGTCACGGCGGCAAAACGTAAGGTGGGGTATTTTAGTTTGCCTTTATTGTTGGGGACGGACTTTGTTGGGCAGATTGATTTGAAGGCGGATCGTAAGACGAAGGTGTTGTTGGTTAAGAATTTGGTCTGGGAGGAAAAGCATGTGAAAAACCGGACGAAGTTGTTTCCGATTTTGGAGAAGGCTTTGGAAGAGTTTCGGGAGTTTAATGCCTGCGTGGAGATTGATTGGATGTCGAACTCCCTCCGTTAAGAGACTTTTAAGTTTTCACTTGTAAACTGAAATCAGGTATCCAAACAGTCAGCTTCTCCGTTTACTATTTCTCTATTCCATATCTCTTTATTAATCTGGTTCTTTGTAAAAAGCCAAAGGCTAATTTACTCACGAAAAACATTGGGATTATGAAACAGATTTTAACACTGGTATTTACGCTTGTACTTTGTAGTAGTTTGATTGGACAGACATTTATTAAAGGTAAAGTCTTAGACGATGGTCTTGATGAAGTTCTTATCGGAGTAAACATTACTTTTTATAAAAATGACGTTTTCCAAGCCGGTACGGTTTCGGATATTGATGGAAATTATAGTATCAGTTTAGATCCAGGAACTTATGATATTTCATTTTCTTATATGGGCTATGAAACCGAAAGTGTAAGACATGTTTTAATTCCTGCTGGAGAGACCAGAATAGTAAATATGCAACTAGAGTGTGGTATTAACTTAGATGAGATTGTTGTTGTGGATTATAAACTTCCGAATATAAGCCATTGTAATACCACCATATGTGGTGGCTGTTCTTACAGGTCAAAAGAAAAGCCTAAGGAAGCGGAAACAGTAATTGAGGATTCCTTTTATTCTAGTTTAACACTCTTTCCAAATCCTGTCGCAAGCAATCTAAATATTCGACTTAATCAAGATGTCGATTTTCTAATTCTTCGCGATATGACGGGGAGAGCAATACGAAAGTATAACAATGTTTCTACGGGTACAATAAATATTGATGTTTCGGATTTTCCAGCAGGAACTTATGTGGTGCAAATAATTAAAGGAAATTCAATGGCTTCGGAAAAAATCATAGTGGTTCGTGACTAAACCATACAGCATAAAGCTCATTCTAAGTATTTTCTATTCCCTTTTTGCCCTCCTTCAGTATCGTTTATTCCAAATAAAATCGCAATTGGCTTTCAGAAACCTTGCTCTGCCCTTTGCATGCTCGCGGGTTTCCCAAAGCTCAGAATTTCGGTTTTCGGAACTTCGTGGTGCTGCCTTAGAGCTTCAGCTAAAGTTCTGAAAGCCACAGTCACAACCTCCTGAACAATTACAAGATAGGATATGAACTACTTCACTCTTTTACAACTTCCGACTATTCAAATCCCCCCGCAACTCCTCCCGATACCTCGGC
>CAZDTI010000567.1:0-5086 GCA_964508085.1 uncultured Saprospiraceae bacterium
TTATTGGATTTAATAATCACTACCGCTCAGAAAAACAAGATTCCACTCCAAAGAGAGGCGTCTTCAAGAGGAACTGGAACAGATACAGATGCATTCGCTTACTCAAATGGAGGCGTCGCTTCTGCATTGATTTCTTTGCCGCTAAGATACATGCATACCACTGTTGAAATGGCGCATAAGAACGATGTAGAAGGTGTGATTCAATTGATTTATGAAACATTGAAGAAGATTAAGAAGGGACATGACTTCCGGTATTTTAGTAAGAAGTAAATAGCTATAAATCATTCATAAAATAGAAAGGCCACAGAGTGCAAAAACATGATTTAAAACTCATGAACTAAACTCTGCGGCCTTTGTTCTTTGATTGAGTCTAATTCCTAAAAGTCAACAAATCATCAAGGCGCTCCTCAAAAAAATAATTGATCTTATACTCTATGGTAATTATTGGATTGCCATCTGTGCCACCGCCATGCTTTGGCAAACCCAGCACCTCTTTTCCAAAAAAATTGAACTCAATTATCTTTCCGGGCTTGTTTTTTTAGCTACCTTATTTTTATATGCTGCTCATCGGATTGTTGGGATTTCCCGATTGAAAGATTTTTTTGATGTGGATAGATATAAAGTGATTGCTAGTTTCAAATGGCACATCTTTTTGTATGCTGCCATCGCGGGAATCGGATGCTTCTATTGTTTCTTATACCTCGATCGTAATCTTCAGCTGGCTTTAGTTTTACCGGGCATCTTTTCATTAGCTTATGTCATTCCATTTTTGGGAAATAGAAAACGTTTGCGAGATGTGAATCATGTGAAAATCTATTTGGTAGCCATTGTTTGGGCTTTTGTAACCGTGTTGTTACCAGCTATGGAGCTTCGTAAAGCTACTACCCTTCCGGCAGTTATTATGTTTATAGAAAGAGCTTTTTTCATCTTTCTGATTACTTTACCTTTTGACATTCGAGATTTGAAAGTGGATAGTTTTAGTGAGGTGAAGACTTTGCCTACGCAACTTGGTTTAGAGAAAACCCTGAGGTTAGGATATCTTTGTGTGCTTGTATTTCTACTATTGGTTTTGGTGAATTTTGGCTTGGGGACTTATAGTATTGAGCAGACTGCGGGGCTTTTTGTTTCGGGTTTATCAACAGCCTGGTTACTCTCAAAGAGTAGCCCAGATAGACATGATTATTTTTACTCGGGCTTGATGGATGGGACAATGGTGCTGCAGTTTTTGTTGGTGTATTTTTGGTAACAGGGGTAAATGCGGAGACATTTGTCTTTTACTATTATTCTCCTTCCTTCTCTTACAATTTATGGTTCTTTAATAAATCCCTTTGAAACGCTGATATTCCCTTCGCTGCCCCTAGCCCCTAAAGGGGAAATCCGCCCGCACTTGGTCATAATTACTAGATTTATCCATGAGCTAAGTTTATAAACCGCAAATTTGATGTAACGTGTTTTGTGTTTGTCATAGAGGAGGCTGCGTATTTGACATTTCAAGATTCAATTCCAAAGAAGTTTTAAAAAAGTTTTCTCCTTCCATAGGGGTAGCTGGTTATTTTACCGTAATGAAAGTAAGATTACGATTTATAACTAATTTAAAACTAAAGCTAATGAAAAACAGAATTCACTATTTATTCGTACCCCTCTGCCTCTTCTTCTTTGGAAATTTGCAAACGGGTTGGTGCCAAAACTTTCCACTTAAAGTTTCCATTCTAGACGAAAGTATTTCCTTACCTAATTTTTGGTTCACAGACTATCCTTTTAATCCAGCAGTTATTGTTGGGACGGAATATGTGTTTGCAAAAAAAAGAAAGCACGACTGGCATTTGACCGGAAATCTGGGCTATTACTATCATAAAGATTGGGAGTCTGCTGTATTTCTTAATTCAGAAATTGGCTATCGTTATCACCTCAAGAGATGGAGCATCTCTCCGAAGTTTGGAATTGGTTACACACATGCTTTTTCACCAAAACCTACCTATGCATATGCCGATGGCACTTTCAAGGAGGTTAGAGATTTTGGTAGACCTGCTTTTAATGCTTCTCTTACATTGGAGATTGCGTTTAAAGTGACAAAAAGAGAAAACAGCCCTGAAGTCTTCTTCACTTTTATGGAATCTCTTGAACTCCCCTATACCAATTATACCGGACTTCACCAATTTGTTGGCTTTGGATATAAATGTTATCCTTTTAAAAAGAAGTAAACCTTAAATCATCTAAGTAGTTGGTCTTAACTTAAACTCCGTGATCAAACCATATTCTTACATCAAAAAATAAACGCTTTATGAAAAATTATATCTTCGCAATTATATCGTTAGTAATATTTTCCTCTTGTCAAAAAGATGAAATAATTGAGTCTACCGTTTATGACTGTACTCCATCTTTTGCAGTAAACAATGAAGCACACCCTAAGCATAAAGAACTTTTACAAAAGATTGAAACCTACATTGAAAAAATGCCCGGCGCACAAATAGCCATTACTTCTGCTGATGGCGCCAAATGGACCTCTGCAGTGGGTTGGGCAGATATTCCTTCACAAATTCCATTTGAAGTATGCACTGAAACTATGATCGGGAGTGTCTCCAAAGTAGTTACAGGGGCAATGATCTTACAACTCCAGGATGAAGGTATCTTATCTATAGAGGACCCGCTTTCTAAGTGGTTAGACATGTCTCTCATTAAAGAAATTGAGAATGCAGATAAGGTTAATTTAAAGCAGTTGCTCAATCATACAACTGGGATAAAAGATTATTTAGCAGCAAAGCACTTCGTAAATAGTATGAATAAGTCTTACAACTTGGAAACTCAAGAAGAGAAATTGAAATACGTTTACGGGAAATCTGCTGAATTCGAACCAGGTTTGAGGTACAGCTATTCGAATACCAATTATGTATTACTTGGGTTAGTGATTGAACAGGCAAGAAACCTACCACTTTGGGAAGTTGTAGATCAATTCATCGCTACTCCATTAGGTTTACAAAATTTCGAAATGGGAACACATGACAACCCAATTCCGGATAGAGCAGCTCGACCATATCTTGCGGTTAGTGGTGATAAATACAACGACGTAATCCAACATGCTGTTGCGGATGCAGCAACCGGGGATGGTGGAATTTCTACAAACATGCAGGACCTAAATGCCTTCTTTGAAGGACTCTTTAACGGAAGTTTATTATCTAGTGAAGCCTTGACCCAGATGACAGAAGAGGTCGTTTCTGTTGGTGATGGTTTTTCTTATGCGAATCCTGGTTTTGGAGAGGAAAAATATGGGCTCGGAATTGAGCGTTATGACACACCGGATGGCTTCGCCTACGGACATCAGGGTTCCACTTCCTCTTATGAGGCTTATTCCCTCTACTATCCAGAAACCGGAATCGCGATATCTATTGGTTTCAATGGTCTTGCCGTGCAAAATGTTAATTGGGACGACAGAGGAGGTCTGGTATGGAGCCTTTTAGATATCTTATTAGATTGAATTATTTTCTTCTTCCATTCGATCAAAATCGCGGAAAGAAATCATTTTCTGTTGCTCTTCATCCCAGAGTTTCATCCAGATGCATTTCAGACTGCTACGGAAGGTTAAAACTGTTACGTATTTTTCAAGAATAGGATTTTCTTTATTGCACTTTTCCAGATTGTAATTCGGAATTAATGAACTCAAGTGATGGATATGGTGAATACCGATATTACCAGTCAACCATTGGAAAACCTTTGGCAACTTGTAATAAGTACTTCCTTGAATAGCAGATAATAAATACTCCCAGTTTTCCTTCCATTGCTTGTAAGATTCTTCATGTTGATGTTGTACATAGAAAAACCAAATAGCGATAACCGCGAAGAAAACAACAATAGGTAATTGAACCATTAAAAAACTCTTCCAACCCAATAGAAAGCCCATACTAACATAAAATAGAATCAACAAAACATTACTCTTACGTAAAGAGCGACGAGCCACTTCCCAACCTTTCATTTTTATAAAAGGAAACCGATTGTGTATTAACAAGTAATACAAAGGCCCAAGTAAGAACATCACGATCGGGGTCCGATACAAACGATATTTCAATCGTTTTCCTTTACTCAATGCTTTGTATTCTTTCACCGTAAAAAGATCAACATCTCCAATATCTCTAACTTCCAACTCGCCATTATGTGCGTGGTGGAAGTTATGTGATTTTGCCCAGTATTGATATGGAATCAAAGAAATGAAGCTACAAACAAAGCCAATTCGATTATTCCATTGCTTAGACTTTAAGAAAGATTGGTGCCCACAATCGTGTTGGATAATGAATATCCTAACTAAAAAAAAGGCATTCAAGGTAGCTAAGCCAAGCGTCAACCAATAACTAATACTCAAGCTCCAGTACATCACTGCCCAGATAGCTAAAAATGGAAGAAAAGAATTCAAAATCTGAATTACTGCCTTTTTTGAATTAGGTCGTTGATAACGCTCCACAATTTTTGGCCAGTTTTTAAGTACCGCCTTTATTTCTTCATGCTTATCGATGGTTGTAGCTACTGAGCTCATTTTATTCAATTTTATACAAAAATGAAGATATTTTTTTGAAGATACTAGCTTAGTGGTAATATTCTTCAAGAAATATTACCACTAAACGGAATTAGCCGCAAATATGTTTTCGTCTCGACAGCTATTAGTCCAGTTATTTTGGAATACTTGCACTAAAATCCTATTTTCACCACTCTTCCCCTCAAAGAACAATCTTAGAAATAAAGTAATACGATTAACCGAAAAGCCGTATTGCCAATTACCGTTTTCAACTCAGTAAAACTTTAAACCAAACATGCGATATTCCCTTCTGATATTAACCATTCTTAGCTCATTTGCCTTATTCGCACAACAACCTCCAGCTTCCCCTGCATCTGAGCGTTTGGAGGGTTTTGAAAAGCGAAAAGTATTGGAAAACAATTCACTAGTTAATCAAATCCCCTTCCGATCAGCTGGGCCGACCGTTTTTAGCGGTCGTGTGGTTGATGTGGCAGTTCACCCAAATGACCCAACCATCTTTTATGTGGCCTATGCCTCTGGCGGTTTATGGAAAACAGAAAATAACGGGACTTCCTTCAGCCCTAT
>CAZDTI010000568.1:0-5057 GCA_964508085.1 uncultured Saprospiraceae bacterium
CCTTGGAAAATTGCCAGAGCAATAGAGTTGATAAAAGAAAATGTAAACTTGGATTTGTTGTTTTGAAAATCGAAATCGTTACGGCTTGTCCCGAGCTTACGGAAGGCTTAGTACGAAAACGCATTGCTTTTTACAGCTAGCTTCTCGCTTCGCTTGAAGGTAAATTCACAAAAAAACTAATTTCACTAATTGAATAAAATGCAGCCAAGCATCCACTTAACCTATAATAACAAGGAGGAAGTTCAACCATCTTCTAATAAGATGACTTTTTATGATGAACTCTATATCGATGCTAAGATGGAAGCAGTAGAACAGGGACACAGAATAAAGATTCAAATTCATCCTAAGGAAGATGTTACCATTCAGGAACTGACGATAAAACTCTCCCATTCTTTTCAAAGTGATGATGAAATATTTTGTAATGGTTTTCAGAGCCACACAGAATCATTAGTCTATAGCCCGAATGAATCATTACCGGTTCTAGGTGGTCTAGCAGGATCTAAATGGCATCAACTTGGAAATTATAGACATCCCTTATTAAAGGACCTATCCGCCAACTTGCATTCCTGGACTTATAGCCATATTCGACAATCGAATGGTCAATATCTTCTTATTGGTTCTCTTGCGGAAAACACGGGATTTACGATTATAAAGCACTGTTGTAATTTAAATGTTATAAAAATAAGTTGGGAAGCAACAGACTTCACTATTGCCCATTCGTTCCCTGCCCTAGATGTTGTTATTCTAAAAGGAAAGGAAGAAGTTGTATTTGATCAATATTTTGCTCTTATGGAATCAAGAGTGAGTGGAGAAAATATTCCACTGCGTTCGGGGATCAGTGTAGATACGGAGGTAGAAGAAGGTTTCCTACAGGAACAGATTGGTGCATTTGGTGCACAAGGTATTCCTTTTGATGTAGTCATGGTTCAATCAGGTTATCCTTTAGCCATGGGCGATTGGCTCACTGGAACTGGAAGTGCCCCGAAAGGTATACCGAATACTGCAAAGGTGATTCACGATTCAGGATTGAAAGCCGGTATTCAAATTGCTCCTTTCCTCTGTAGTCGTGATTCTGACTTCTTTAAAAATAAAAAAGACTGCCTGCTTAAAGATACGACAGGTCAGCTTGTAAAAATAAAAAATGCTGCTGCAGCTGGTGGTTATTTTTATGTTCTCGATTTTTACACTAAGGCAGTTTCCGATTACCTGAGCACCGTTCTAAATGCACTTACTCAACAATGGTCTTACGATTTCATTTCTCTAGATTGGTTGCACATTGTTTGCCTTTATCCTCCACCGACGAAGACAATGGGGCAAGTCATGTGCGAAGTTTTGGATTTCTTACGAGATCGTTGTGGAAACACTCCTCTAATTGCTTCTTCTGTTCCCTTGGGAGCTGCTTTTGGTAAGGTAGAATACTGTCAGATGGCTGCTTATCCCATAAGTAGCTGGAATAGCAGTTGGTTGAGTTGGAACAAAGTCCGAGAGCGAGCTACGGCTCTTGCTAGTATTCCTTCTCAACTGAATAGGCGACATGCCATCAATCGTATATTTAGACCAGCTCCCTCATTGATGATTTCGGGCAAAACCCTATCGCGTTACAGCATAAATCAACAACAAACACTTCTCGTGACAAATAGCCTTTGCGGAGCAGGATTTATTGTTACTCGTGATGGCACAACAGAGGAATCGGAAGAGCATATCGCTGAATTTAGACAATCGATTGTTGACCAAATGGCCCAGATAAAACGGGTTAATAAACTGGGTCCAAAACTTTATCAGATCGACTTTAAAAACCAAGGAAAAAAATGGATCTCTTATATCAATCTTCAACGGTCAAAAGCGACCTTAAGTCATGATGGTAGACGGTTGGAATTGCAATCTTGCGAAAGTATCTGCTTACAACTTAGATAAAAACATAGTCAAACCTTTCTACCAAGTTCATAAGATTAGAATTTAAGGCTAAACAAAATTGAAAGTGTGGCTGCTCACCTCTAGCCTGGGCTCTCATAACAAGTTAACCTTGATGTTAAATCCACCTAAGTCTCTATCTCTCTGGCTTTTGTAATACACCTCCTTTGTTTCCTTTTTATGTCAAAATTTGACCGAATTAACTTTTACGAAAAAAAGAGTGTTTAGCTATTTACAAATTCAATATTAAGTTTATACTCTTTTTTTGACTCAAAAACTTTACTTAAATATTATTTTGTTAAACTAAATATTTGGTAAAAAACAAAATACATCAACAATATGTATCATCTTACCTGTAAACGATCCATTCTACTTGTATAAAGTGCGATTTTCATTTCGATGCCCAAAATTAATATTGCTTGGAATTTTAAAATTGTTTAACTAATTTGAGCGAAAGTTAAACAACCTATGACGAAGTATTCAATATCCACATTAGAAAAACTATCAGGCATTAAGGCTCATACCATCAGGATATGGGAGCAGCGTTATGATGTATTAAAACCCTTAAGAACGGAAACGAATATCAGATATTACGATGATGAACAACTAAAGAAATTACTTAACATCGTAACCTTACTTCATAATGGTTATCGCATTTCTAAAATCAGTCAGTTAACAACAGATGAGTTGAATGCCAAAGTAACTGAAATCGTAGATAACCCCAGTAAAGAAGAAGGCGTAATTCTGGCACTCTCTAACCAATTAATTTCAACTGGTTTGGCACTGGATCTCAATGGTTTTGAATCTATCTTCCAAAAGATAAGAAAAGAGTTTAATACAGAGGATACATATGTTCAAGTGCTCCGCCCTATGCTAATGAAAATTGGATTGCTATGGACCAAAAACAAAATGAGCCCAGCTCAGGAACATTTTCTATCCAATTTGGTTCGTCAAAAATTGATTGCAGCAATTGATTCTTTGCCTCTTCCCAGAAATCAAGAAAAAAAGTGGCTTTTGTTTTTGCCCCCAGATGAGCATCATGAAATTGGATTATTATATGCGCAGTTTCTTCTTAGAAAATACAATAACGATATCCTCTATCTTGGTGCAAATGTACCGCTCAATGAAATTGAAACAGTATCTTCTAGCTATAAGCCAACGCATGCCTTGTTTTTCATTGTTAAAAATATGACGTTAAGAAATGGCCAAAAGTTTTTTGACACCATAGAGAAAGAAATGCCGAATACGAAAATAATGTATAGTGGTAGTAATTCTTTTTTAGAAAAACTTAGTATCCCCAATAGCTTTATTCAGTTGACAGACCCTGAGTCCTTTAAACGTGAATATCTAGGCAATTGATTCTACCGACATCTCCACATCTCTGTTTATAAGCTAATTTTTAATCGCCTAGATTAAAAAAATGTGCTTTCCGTAAACCAAATCAACATTGTTTTGTTTAACTATTTTACATACATCATTAAACAAAACAAAGGAAAAATAGTTATTCTACTCAAATTTCGCTTATAACTAGCCATTTTTTCTTTCCTTTAGAATCAGCAGCCAATTGTAGAATGTTTGTTATTTCACATTCTCCTTTTCATTATTTTGGCTCTTTTCAATTAATATTGCAAGCATACCATTTATGTCAAAAAATAAAGTAGCCGTCATTGGTTCCGGGTTTGCAGGCCTTAGTGCTGCCACTTGTCTGGCTGAAGCAGGGAAGAATGTCCATATTTATGAGAAAAACGACCAAATTGGAGGTCGAGCCAGGCAGTTTAGTGCCGAAGGGTTCGTATTCGATATGGGCCCAAGTTGGTACTGGATGCCGGATGTATTTGAGCGTTATTTCGAACGATTTGGGCACAACCCCAGGGATTTTTATGAACTCAAATTATTAGATCCCTCCTTTACTATGGTCTTTGGTCAAGACGACGTGATGAATATTCCTGCAGACTTCGACAGTTTATGTAGCCTGTTTGAAGAAACCGAAAAAGGGGCTGCTGATAAGTTGTGTAAGTTCATGAAAGAAGCAGCCTACAAATATGATAAAGGCATTAACGATTTGGTTTACAAGCCAGGCTTATCCGTCTTTGAGTTTGCTGATCCTAGTATCATGAAAGATGTTTTTCGGCTTCAGCTATTTTCCAATTTTAGCAAACATGTACGTTCCTTTTTTAAGCATCCAAAATTGGTGGCTTTAATGGAATTTCCGGTTTTGTTTTTAGGGGCCATGCCGGAGCAAACACCTGCTTTGTATAGTCTGATGAATTATGCAGGATTGAAATTAGGCACCTGGTATCCAATGGGTGGTTTTCACCAAATCATTAAAGGCATGGAGAAGGTGGCTTTAGAGGCTGGCGTTCAGATCCATACCTCCTCTCCGGTTAAACAATTAAATGTTAGTAATAAAAATATCAATTCTATTCAATTAAACGGACATCCGATCGACGTAGAAACCGTGGTTGCCTCAGCAGATTATAATCATGTAGAAAAAGACCTACTCCAAAAGAAATTTAGAAATTACTCAGAGAAATATTGGGCAAGTAGAACTTTTGCGCCATCATCTCTACTCTTTTATTTGGGTGTTAATAAGAAGGTTCCTCGATTGGAACACCACACTTTATTTTTCGATCATGGCTTGCAACAGCACTCAGAAGATATTTATATTAATAAACAATGGCCTGAAAAACCTTTGTTCTATGTTTGTTGTCCTTCAAAAACAGATCCCTCAGTTGCCCCAATTGGACAAGAAAATTTATTCCTCCTTATGCCCATCGCTCCAGGCTTAGACGACGGAGAAGCCTTACGGGAAAAATACTTTGAAGTGATGATGAATCGGCTTGAAAAGTACGTGGGTGAAGATTTGCGTAATAGCATAGTATACAAACGAAGTTATTGTGTTTCAGATTTTATTCAGGATTACAATGCTTATCAGGGCAATGCCTATGGTCTGGCTAATACTTTGATGCAAACCGCGATTTTAAAACCAAGTATTAAATCAAAAAAAGTTAATAATCTATATTTCTCTGGCCAACTGACTGTACCTGGCCCTGGCGTACCTCCATCCTTAATATCAGGGCAAGTAGTTGCGGACCAAATACTCAAACAAACCTCCTAACATGAAAAAGGCACTCTTTGACGAAGTC
>CAZDTI010000569.1:0-5055 GCA_964508085.1 uncultured Saprospiraceae bacterium
GTAGATTGATTTTCAAATTCTAGATTGGTTTTGAATGCTTCTCCACAAAAAATACAAAAGGCGGATTCTGCTTCATTTAATTTATTACAATGTACACAGCTCTTAACTAAAAGGGATTGTTCTGCCCCACAATTAGGACAAAACTGCGCACCTTCTGGCAATTCACTTTTACATTGATAGCAGTTTCTCATTGTTTAGTCTGATGTCTATTGGAGACTTTTAAAGTCGTTGAAAGCTTCCCTTTCGCTTTGCCTGCGTAGTTTTTATAGTAGTTAGTATGCTTATTAAAGAGTAAACCAATAAATCCTTTAATATTTAAAGTTTTTCAAGACCTTGTCTATTTGGTTCCGATGTCTTCTAAAATGATTGATGTGAAAATTAAGCATTGCACCTAGTGAGATTCGCCCTCCGAGAGGATGTTTAAATATTGCTTTTTTAAATAAGCTATCAGGCAATGTTCCTAAGTAATTACGCATTTCGACACGTTGCGATTGCCATTGTTTGACTAAATCCCAAAAAGCAGCTTCTTCCGGAAAAGTAGCCTCCGAGACAACAGCTGGCGCTTTTACCTTGATTGGACTTTTCAAGTACAGGTTAATCATAGTTCCTCTTAGTGCGCCCAAAATTCCTGCATTCTTTAGTTGGGGGTTAAAACTCAATTTTTTCTGCACATACTTCACAGAGGAATCCTCAGACTTCATCAAATGCTGCATCACCTGAAGGACAGACCATTTGTCCGCTTTCGGCTTCCAGTTTAAATCTTGATCGGAATGGGCCTTGAGATCCCTCAATAAAATCTTAAGCTCCGAATCGAGCGTATCTAGTTGATTTTCAATGCTTTTTCTCATGAGCAAATGAGTAAATGTCGTTTTGTAAAAAGGTCATTGTCTGTTGTGCTGTCTTTTTTGGGAGTGATCCCACAAATAGAACACAAGTTTAGGCAAAAATTTTTAATTTCGAGCTTGGAATCGGAAAGATTCCAGAGTTAATTTAAACAAACCACTACTATATGTACAAGCTTTTTACAATTAAAAACCTTAACCTGCTTTTCTTACTGCTGATTACTTCTTCCCTATTTGCTCAGGAAAAAGAAGACAAAAAATGGGAGGTCAACAATCCTCCTGGAGAATATAAAGAAGTTGAGTTTACGACCACGGAAGGCACCTGGATGAACCTCGATGTCAGCCCCGATGGAAAAACGATTGCTTTTGATCTTTTAGGCGATATTTATACGATACCTATAAGTGGAGGAACAGCGAAACTTCTTCGGGGTGGATTAGCTTGGGAAGTTCAACCACGATTTAGCCCGAATGGAAAAAACATAGCTTTTACATCCGACGCGGGGGGTGGGGATAATATTTGGTATATGAAAACGGATGGCTCCGACGCTAAGCAAATCACAAAAGAGTCTTTTCGCCTTTTGAATAATCCCGTTTGGGACGAAACAGGTGATTACCTTATTGCCAGAAAGCATTTCACTTCTCAGCGTTCTCTTGGCGCTGGTGAAATGTGGATGTATCATATAACTGGTGGTGATGGAATTCAATTGACTAAAAGAAAAAACGACCAACAGGATGTCAATGAACCTTCGCTATCAAAAGATGGTCGATACCTTTATTATAGTGAAGATGTTTATCCCGGTGGTTTTTTTCAATACAACAAAGATCCAAATAGTCAGATTTACGTAGTCAAAAGATATGATCGGGAAAGTGGCGAAAATGAAACATTCGTTGGTGGCCCTGGAGGAGCTTGTCGTCCTGAGATTTCCAATGATGGAAAGTGGTTAGCTTACGTTAGAAGAGTACGAACAAAGTCAGTTTTATTTATACATAATGTAGAAACCGGAGAGGAATATCCTATCTTCGATGGATTAAGTAAGGACCAACAAGAAGCTTGGGCCATTTTTGGGGTCTATACGGGCTTCAGCTGGACACCAGATGACAAAGCCATTGTGGTCTGGGGAAAAGGGAAAATTTGGTCTATTGACATCGCTAGTAAGAAAGCCACTAACATTCCTTTTACAGTAAATGCAAAACACAAGTTTGCTGAGATCGTTCATTTTGATCAACAAGTTCATCAGGATAAAGTTGAAGTCAAAGCCATTCGTCAAGCTGTCACCTCTCCAGATGGAAAGACGTTGGTTTTTAATGCTGCAGGTTATTTATACAAAATGAATTTACCAGACGGTAAACCAAAACGACTGACAGAAAAAACAGATTTCGAGTTCGAACCTTCTTTTTCTAAAAACGGAAAAGAATTGTTATATGTAACCTGGAATGATGCAGAAATGGGTTCGATTTATAAAATGAATTTTGCTACAGGAGTAAGAACCAAAATAAACAAAGAAAAAGGGATTTTCAGAACGCCTTCTTTCTCCCCAGATGGAAAACAAATCATTTACCGAAAGGAAGGAGGTAATAATCATCAAGGTTTTGTAAATTCAAAAAAACCGGGTTTTTACATTGTTGACAGCAATGGTAGTAATCTCCGTTTCATTCCTTCTGGTGGTGAAAATCCACGTTTTAGTGCAGATGGGAAAAAGATTTTCTACCAAACTGGTGGGTATTTATTTGGCTCTTTGACAAAGTCCATGAAAGCCTATGATTTGGAAAAGAAAAAGGAAGAAACTGTTTTTAATACTAAATATACCAACTCTTTTGTACCTAGTCCAGATAACAAATGGATTGCCTTTACTGAGATGTTTAAAGTCTATGTTGCCCCAATGCCAAAACCAGGTCAGGCCATTGGTTTATCTGCGGATACAAAGGCTGTTCCGGTAGCGCAAGTGGCAAGAGATGCTGGAATAAACCTACACTGGTCAGGAGATAGTAAGCAGATTATGTGGACTTTAGGTAATGAATATTTTAGTAATACATTAAAGGATCGTTTCCTCTTTTTAGAAAATTCAGTGGACAGCATTCCACCTATTGACACCACAGGAATCAAGATTGAATTGGTTTTAGAAACAGATAAACCTAAGGGGATTATTGCTTTTAAAGGTGCTCGGATTATAACAATGAATGGCGATAAGGTGATTGAAAATGGGACCATTGTTGTGGAAGACAACATTATCAAATCTGTAGGTAAAACGGAGGAAATTAACATCCCGGCAACCGCTAAAACTATAGATGTAACTGGAAAAACCATAATGCCAGGAATTATTGATGTGCATGCTCACTTAGGCGCCTTCCGATTTGGCTTGAGCCCGCAAAAACATTGGCAATATTACGCGAATCTGGCCTATGGTGTGACAACCACACATGATCCGTCCTCTAACACAGAAATGACTTTTTCTCAATCAGAAATGGTGAAATCTGGCCGCATGATTGGCCCGCGAATTTTTAGTACTGGAATTATTCTATATGGAGCTGATGGTGACTTCAAGGCTGTTGTAAACTCCCTTGAAGATGCCCGTTCAGCATTGCGGAGAACAAAGGCATATGGTGCTTTTTCTGTGAAGAGTTACAACCAACCTCGTAGAGAACAACGTCAGCAAATAATTCAAGCGGCACGGGAATTGGGTATTAATGTTTATCCGGAAGGCGGATCGTTCTTTTATCATAATTTATCAATGGTAGCAGATGGACACACCGGGGTAGAACACAACATTCCCGTTGCTCCATTATACAACGACGTCATTACTTTTTGGTCGCAAACCAAAACAGGAAATACACCAACACTGGTTGTCAATTATGGTGGAATAAATGGGGAGTACTATTGGTATCAGCATACAAATGTTTGGGAAAAGAAAAGACTGCTGGATTTTACACCACGACCTATTGTAGATTCTCGCTCTAGACATCGAATGATGATTCCGGAGGAGGAATATCAAAACGGACATATTCTTGTGTCTCAGTCTTGTAAAAAGTTACAGGATGCTGGTGTCAATATAAATTTAGGCGCACACGGTCAATTACAAGGTCTCGGCGCTCACTGGGAATTGTGGATGCTCGAACAAGGGGGAATGACCAATATGCAAGCTTTGCGAGCAGCTACAATGAATGGAGCAACTTATCTCGGTATGGACAAAGAAATAGGATCTTTGGAAAAAGGAAAACTCGCAGATTTGATTGTTTTGGATGCCAATCCTTTGGAAAACATTCGCAACTCGGAACACGTAAAGTATACAATGATCAATGGTCGCTTGTACGATGCTGCTACCTTGAATGAAATGGGCAACGAAGAAAAGGAGCGAACGGAGTTTTACTGGGAGAGAGAAGGGTCCGGAAATGCTTATCCTTTTTATCAGGGAACTCGGAGTTTTATGCCGGTGCAGTGTGTTTGTGGGCATTGAGGGTTGAGGATTGAGGATTGAAAATTAAGGATTGAGGTTTACGGATTACGGATTTTAGGATTTTAGGATTGATGATTTTGTGGTTCTAATGATGACCGTGATAGTAATGATTTGATCTTATGGATGATGTGTTTACCCTTTTCTAACTTGATTTTTCACCTGGATTAGCAGTGTTTTCCAAATAAATAATCTAATGTAAAATTTGATCCTTTTCAACTAGTTAACAAATAAGCATATTCACTTTTTAAATAAGTCAAATTCTAAAATAATCTCATGCGAATTACCTTAGCTTTATTCATTGCAATCCTGCTAATGACGGCTTGTACCAATGAAGACCAATCAAAGGCAACTGGTTCGAAAGGGGCTGCTAAGTCTCTTCCTTTGGCGGAAACGGACAATGTGAACATTTTTAATAGTGTTCCGAAAGAAGAATCAGGGATTACTTTTGTCAATCAAATTACGGATAACCAGCAGATGAACTACTTTCAGTACGATGCAATGTATCAGGGAGCTGGTGTGGGCGTTGGTGATTTTAATAATGATGGTCTGCCAGATATTTACTTAGCCGGCAATCAAGTGAATGATCAATTGTATTTGAATAAAGGCCAAATGAAATTTGAGAATATTACTGCCTCTTCTGGGATCCCTTCCGATAATTCCTGGTCCACAGGGGTTTCTGTAGCCGATGTTAATGGAGATGGTTGGCTGGATATTTATGTTTGTAAGTTTTTATTTAATGATAAAGCACTTTTGAGAAATCG
>CAZDTI010000570.1:0-5053 GCA_964508085.1 uncultured Saprospiraceae bacterium
CGCTCATTCCATTGTCCTTCAGCCGTCTGAATTTGCAGGTAATAAAAGGCTGCAGGTAAATCACTGATATCGATAGTATTCAGGTTATTAAAAGACTTCAGACTTCGTCCGTTGTTATCCAATATTTCTATGGATTCAATTTCATCAGCTGTAATATTGGTATTTACTTGAACCAAGCCGGTTGTTGGGTTTGGAGAAATAGCAATTTTCGTGTTACCCTTGTTAGGTTCATTGTCAGCAGTAGTAGACATTTGCGAGATACGATACACCGTTCCATTAGGAATATTACCATCTAGCATTCCAAAATCCTGTGCAAACACATCCAATGTCGGAGTAGCCGCTGATCCATTCAAAATAAACCCTTGATCTCCTATTAAATAGTCATCATCATCAAAGTGCCCCAAAGCATAAGTCGCATGAAAATCATAATTGTACGATGCGAAAACCTCTTCCAAATTCGTCAAATCACTTTCCCCAAAACGAAACTCAATGGCACCATCTGCTTCATATAACCACAATTGAATATTAGCAAAATCGGTGAAGATGTTATTACCATAGTATGCGTCACTATAAAAGCCTACGTTGTTATATTCTAATTTAAAGATCTGGCTCCCTGCTGCACCAGACAATTGGTAAGAAAGAGGAGAAATGGACCCTGGCTCCCCCTCGTCTCCATCTATATCGAGCCCTCGGTCTGCCATATCCCAGGCATTAAGAATGAAAGTTACGAATGAATTATCGGCAGTCATACCTACTAAAAACGCATCGTCTCCATCAAAATTCAATTCATTGATGGATACATCGAAAAATTGAAAGTCGAAGCCAATTGGTACAGTAAACTCAGGATCATCCCAAGTCAGCCCATTGTTAATAGAAACGGGAGCATCCAGATCAGTGTACATTTGATTACTTACGGTAAGTGTGTAATCTTGAGCCATAATCAAAGTCTGAAAGGTAAACAGACTAATAAGAAGTAAAATAACTTTTTTCATAATTTAGTTTTTAATGTAGAATTATAAGATAAATGCTGCCAGCAGCTAATGTGCAGGCCGTTTGTAAAAAGTGCAATATTAGAACAATATCACATATAAATCAAATAAAATCCCAAATATACACTAGGTTTTAAAACCCGATTTTTCTAATACAAAAACCTAAATCTACTGAAAATGCTATCGCACAATGGTATCGAGGAGACTAATAAAACACAGCAAACAAAAAAGCCTCGGCGATCTATCGCCGAGGCTTTTTTGTTAAAAATAGAGAGGCATGCATTAAATGTTACCTATTCGGATTTGGGGTTAAAATGAATTTTGGATTCATGAGAAAACCAAGAGCTACCTTGTAGGATCAATAAAATAGTAAATCTTACTCTTTAACCGATCCTCAATCCAAAGTTCATTTTTAGGTGATTATGTATAGTCCACAATCGTTTTACGGTTTTGAACATTTTCGTTGTCAATAAATGACATCGACTAGCAATCAGGTTCCCGATTTTTGTTGTTACTTTTTTGGCTATTCGCTGAAGGAAGGTTTATTATATTTCTATAACATTCCTTTGAGCGACTGGGTGCCCTTTTGAGAACGGGAATTAGTCCCTATTTTTACCGAGTTTTGAGGCAGAAAGATGTTTTCCTTCTACCTCTAAATGTGCTGGTGGTTCTGTCATAGACCCTCGTGTTTTAGGAGTATTTCTAAGTTTTTTATCTTTGGTTATTGTAAGACAAAGAATTCAGATCTACTCTAGAAGTTTAGAAAATCGAGTTAATTATTCGTTGTTGCATTGCATGATTATAGCGTATGGGTTTTCTGATGAAGGAATGGAGTGATACTCAAGTCCATACGTTATGATTCTCGGGTGTTTTAGTGTCTAGCTCTATGGTTAAACGATTTTTAACACTTCTTATTAAAGAATACTCAAATATATGTATAATTCTTAAATAATCAAAATAATAACTTTTATATTTTGCATATAATTCATATTAAAGAATTTTATTTTAATAAAATCTGATTTTTTAAAATTTAAAGATACCGATACAATTTTATCTTTTTTAACTAATAGCCAATAAATTCATTAAAGTCCTCTGACTATGAAACCTCGTTTTGTTCTTCTACTTCTTTTCTTATCTATCAATAGCTATGCTCAAACTTTTTTGAATGGGTTTGTTTTAGACTCTATTGGCGAACCACTTCCTTGGGTGGCCAGCATTGTTCTGTACGAAGATAGTACCTATATCAGTACAGGGAATGATAATGAAATCGGTGAAATAGACAGTGTTTGGGTACAGCCTGTAAAATATTTCTCCCGCACTGATAACACTGGGGCTTTTCATCTTTTGATAGAAGATGAAAAGAATATAAATATCGAAGTACAAGCCTATCAGTTCATTACAAAAAAAATACATCTGGATAGTTTACCAAAGGAACCTATTTACATAAATATGGAACAGGATACCTCCACTAATATAAAAACCCGGCAATCATTCAAGAAAAAAAATTGGTTTACAAAAGCTACTGATGCCATTACTTTAGGCTTAGATATTAATGCGAAGAGATACGATGCGTTTGAGGAATTGATTGGTGAACAAAACGCATTAGCACTCCAACGGCTGCCACTTATGCTTACTGTTGAATACGGAAAAGTATTTAACAAAGTGTACACGAGTATTGAATATGGAATCTTCCCAGATGCTACAACAGAAGAAAATGGGATTGACATAACAAGCAATGGACACCTATTTGCTTTTCATCTTGGCTATGAATTAATCAACTATCGAAAGTCTTATGTTATGCCTAAAGTGAGTCTGAAACGTTATCGTTACCGATTGATCAATAATCCAGACGTAGATAGTGTTCCCTTGCAAGTTTACTTACAAGACACAGATTTGGATTTACGTTTTATACAACCTGTTGCAGATATCGGCTTAACCATTGGTTACAAATACCGAGGCAAAAACTGGGCTGTTCCTGGCTTTATACTAATCGGCATGTCGGGAGGTTATGCCGTATCTCTAAGAGATGAAGCAAAAATAAAAGGGCTTCGAAGTAAAATTTCAACAGAGGAAGGTATCGATGTAGGAAGATTGACCATGAGCTTTTTCTTTAGATCATATTTTGAGTAAAATCGACGACTCAATTAATAAAGCCTAACATAGAGCAGTTTCGCATTGTAATAAAATCCACCTAGCCAGTTGCAACAATCACCGAGAACAAACACATTATATAATTCCACCATAAAGTTAAACTAAAAATCACTACTTTTAAAGCAACCAATCCATACCACTATGTTCTCCAAATTTCGTGATCTTGCAAAATTTAATAAAAAGGACAAAGCGATTATTGACCTTGCTGCTTTGAAAGGAGAACTCTCTGAAGGGCTTTTCAAAACAATGGAAGCCGCTTTTGAGCAGCGAAAGAATGATCTGCAAAATTCCAACTTCACCCAGGCCGATATAGACAAGATCGTTAGCGGATACGCCAATAAAAACATGTTACTGGCCGCTTCTACTTCGATTGTTCCAGGGCCTTTCGGGATTCTAGGTTCCATTCCCGAGCTCATGCTAAATTTCAAAAACCAGATGGATATGATCTACGATCTGGGTTGCGCACATGGTAAAGAGAACTTCATCAACAAAGACATTTTACTGGATATTCCCTTTGCCGCTTTTGGTGGAAATACAAATTTAGCTACCCTTCAAAATAATGGGCTTGATTTGAATGACGCCCCAAAAGACCTACTTTTATCTAAAGCAGGCCAACTTGGAGAGAGCATCGTAGAGCGTACCTTAAAAAAGTCTATTGTCCAATTCATTCCCATTGCAGGACCCGTCCTAATGGGCACCTGGGCGAAAATGACAACCAGCAAAATTTCTAACAGCACATCTACATTCTTAGATAACAATGTCACTTACGTAGAACATGTCAAACCCAAGGAATCTGAAGCAACTAAGAAAAAATTGCTCTTGGAAAAGATAAAAGCCTTGGCTAACCTTATCGAATCGAACAATGAGATTAACGAAAATCAAATTGAACTGATCGGAACCATTATCGAAAATGCAAACTTGACAGAGGAAGAGAAGAAAACCTATTTGGAAGCTTCATTGAAAACGGGCTCTAATTTTCAATTGAATTATCCCTTATTAATTGATTATGAAGAGGCAGAACCGTTAGTCATGGAACTGATCATTATGGCCAAAAGAAGCGGGGAAATTGATGAGTTGGAGAAAAGGTATATTTTGAAGGTTGCAAAGGAATTAAACTTAGCACGAAGCTTTGTAGATTCGTTGTTGCAGTAAATCCTTTTTGCTCTAAGTAAAAATAAGATGCACTTCTTTATGAATGATTCTTTCAACGTTTAAATAAGGGTTACGCCCCTAAGGAAAACAAGTCTTTCATTCACAATAAAAGAATGGTTCGGTTGGATTAAAATTAGGTATGCTTTCTTCTGCAGAAAGGTTTCTTTGCCAGGAAGAGAGATTTACTAAACTTTTCCCTACCGTACGTGGAAGTTTAGCAAATCCATAATCGACACTGTCAATACTTCGATAGAAACAATCTATAGTATAAATATCAAATTCCTTCCCCGCTTTCCCCTTTTCCTCTTATATTCGCCCTCAAATTGATCACCTCACAAATTAAAACATAATATGGATACAAGTTCAAATGGAGCAGGGAAATGCCCTTTTACTAGTGGTATGCTCAAGAAAAGTGCTGGCGGTGGCACCAGAAACCGCGATTGGTGGCCAAACCAATTAAGATTGAATATTCTTCGACAAAACTCAGAGTTGTCCAACCCACTTGGGGAAGGATTCAACTATGTAGAAGAATTCAAAACGCTTGATTTGGCAGCCTTGAAAAAAGACCTCGTTGACCTCATGACAGACTCCCAAGACTGGTGGCCTGCGGACTACGGTCACTACGGTCCTTTCTTCATTAGAATGGCTTGGCACTCTGCTGGTACCTACCGAATCCACGACGGACGTGGTGGTGGTGGAACTGGAATGCAGCGTTTCGCGCCACTAAACAGCTGGCCGGATAACGGGAACTTGGACAAAGC
>CAZDTI010000571.1:0-5040 GCA_964508085.1 uncultured Saprospiraceae bacterium
CTTATAGGTGTTTATACGTATCAATTTAGGTGTTTTACGGCATGTGTTTGGCTCAATTATTCTTCGTTCTTTGTAATAGATTCAAAAAGGACCTCAATAATTGATCATTCACACTTCCCCTTTTCGCTGAACTATAGCACACAAAGAAATGATTAAGTTCAAATATAATCATTTTGACCAAGTACTTCCTTTAAATGGAATGACTGAAATGAATTTATGAAGGGCTATTTAGAAGGAGAGCAAGGACTAAGCATAGGCTAAAAATAAAATACCTATAAAAAACCAAATGAAATATTTTAACTCATTTTATGCGGCCTTATGCTACTCTCGGAGAAAGAAAGGATTGCCAATTGGAGATACGCCATCAGATGGAAATCTGCTGTTAGCGCTAGCTTTGTTTATGTTGATAGGGAGTACTATTGCGACCTTTGCGTTTTTATTTCCTGAAGTCGAACAAGTAGTGGTTACTGTGGTGGATGGCATCTTTGGAAAAAACGCTGGCCGTATAGCAGGGAAGATTGCGGTATTCACAGGTGTATTTATCCTGTACTATTTGGTTAAAAATGTGATAGGAACAGATGCCAAGTATCAAAAGTTAATGTCGGAATGTGAAACCATGTCTTTGGATGAACTCAAACAATTATCTCGAAAGGGAGCAAAGATTTATTCATTGATGGTAGGATCAGTGATTATACCCATCATCATCTGGTATTTAAAATCAAACCCTTAAGAATAAGACAAGGCATAAGCAGGTGGTCAATTTATTATGAAAACAAATATGAATACCTGCTTATGCCAAAGCTATTCCAGCTACAATTACTTACTCTATAACAATCTCTTCCCGTCTTGCACCAGACGCAATAAAATAGCCAATAGCTCCCCCCTCAATATTCGTTCGCACATTCGCGGGAGGCGCATCAAAAGGAGATCCTCTGTAGATTTCATTTTCAATATCCTGAAGGTAAGAAGCGGTCTCTAAACCAATGGAATAAAAATCCATTACGGCAGTGTCCCCTACAAAAAAACCATCTGCTCCCGTTGGTAAATAAATGTCTTCAAAATAAATCCCATCGGAAAAATCATCACTTGCAAAGGCACCATAGATAAGAGAATCACCAAACAAAGTTCCCTTAGGGTAAGATACAGCATAGTAAGCATCTCCTTCTCCTTCCGTTTCTTGAAAGCTAAAAACAGGGTCGAAGTAGGGTTCCTCATCTTCGCCTTCCTCATAGTCTTCAGAAATATCATAGTAAATGTTTTCCATCTCTGGGCATGGAGTCATCGTATGTGTTGCCGTGTACTCCTTGTTGTCAAAAACAACTTTAAGGTTGTAGTCATCCCCAAGACGAGCGACCCAGTCATCTGGCAGATAGTAGGTTCCCGCTTCCTTTTCTGTCATTGTATAAGTTGAAATGCCATCCTGCAAGGTTACTACTGCTCCGCTTACCTTATCTTCCTGAAATCCTCCAAGATAATTTACGGTTCGACTAATATTAATAAATTGAGGTTCCTCTAGTGAAGTGATCCAGCCAGTGATGACTATTTTTTTATTTTCTTCTGTATTGTTGTCTATGTCTATTCGCTCTTTGAAGCAACTAGTGAAAGTAATTAAGACTGCTAGGACTATGATTAATTTATGCATGATATTTTATTTTTAATATTTTTTGAATGCCTGCGCTGCCCCGGCCCCTAAAGGGGAGCATCTGCCCGCAGGTTGAACCGATTAATTTGAGTAGCAAGATTATATCTTTTTCTCCTGAAAGTAAGTTTAGTGAGAAAAGAATTTAAGTTTACTCAAAAGCCCTTGGGATCTACAGGCGCGTGGATCTCCCCTTTAGGGGCCGGGGGCTGCGTTGGCTTACCATTTTTTCTTAAAACTTCATATTATAAGTGAAAGAAGGAACGATAGAAAAGACAGAGGACTTCTCTGCATAGGTCTGATTGGTATCGTATTCTTCTTGTTTGAAATCTATGCTGAATGCATTTTTTCTATTGTACACATTGTAGATACTAACGACCCACTCTGACTTCCATCTTCGGGTTTTATTTTTTCTAGGTTTGAAAGAAGCCGATAAATCCATTCGATGATAATCGGGGAGACGGGCGCCATTTCGTTCAGAATAAACAGGGACAGAGACTCCTTGGAAAAGGTATCTTCCCGTTGGAAAAGTAACCGCTGACCCGGTGGAATAAACAAAACTTCCACTAACCGAAAAAAGGCTAGATACTTCATAGGAAGCTACAATAGAAATATCATGCGGCTTATCGTATTTGGCGTTGTACCAATTTCCAGAATTAATAGTTGGAATCTTTCGCTCTGCTTTTGAATAAGTGTAACCAATCCAACCTGTCAGGCGACCTTCGTCTTTTTTGGCCATTAATTCAATACCATAAGCACGACCTTTTCCAACTCTTAATTCTCCATCTAAATTATCATTTAATAATAATTGTGCGTGGTCCTTAAAGTCAACAGCATCAAAGAAGCTTTTATAATAAATCTCTGCAGATAATTCAATCGTATTATTTTTAATGTTTTTAAAATAACCGATGGAATATTGATCTGCTAATTGTGGTTTAATTAATTCAGAACTTAAAAACCAAATGTCAAAAGGAGTAGAACTATTTCCGTTAGACGCCTGCTGAATATATTGTGCCGTTCGATTGTAACTCGCTTTTATAGAACTTGATTTATCCAATTTAAATCGGACACCAATTCTAGGTTCTATATTCCAATAACTATTATAAATTCCTTTTTTATGATTTATGGTATCCATGATTTCGTAATCAGCATTTTGAGTATACACTTTTTGAGGCCCCACATTGTGCAGGGTAGAAACTCTAAAACCATAATCAACTTTTATTCGATCATTAATGGTTTGTGAATTATTTACATAAAAAGCAGATTCGTAGGCTCTCTTTTTTTCTGTATTAAAGGTTAATAGTAAAGAGTCATTTTCAAAAGATTTTATTTCGCCAGGATAAATATTATGCTGAATAGAATGCACTCCAAATTTTAAAGTATTCGAAGGGTTTAAAAAAGCACCAAAATCTGCTTTAACACTGTGCTCTCTCAAAACCGACTTCCAAGTGAACTCAGAAATACCATCTTTAACACCAAGGAAATAGTCGTAATTACTATAATAATAAGTAAGATTTGCAAAAAGCTTTGGAGAGAACAGATGATTCCAACGGAGGGTGCCTGTAGTATTTCCCCAGTCAACGTTAAAACCTTCTTCAGGTAATTTAAATACATCTCTTCCAAAATAACCAGAAGCGAATATTCTATTGTTATCATTAATCCTATAATTTGTTTTCGCATTTAAATCATAGAAATAAAAAACATTTTCATTTTTATTTCCTGTTCTTATTCGTTGGAAAGTTTTTGCAACTATATCGAGATATGATCGCCGTCCTGCAATCATAAAAGAACCTTTATCAGTAATCGGTGCTTCAACGGCCAGTCTACTCATAATACTTCCAGCACCACCAGACATCGCAAATTTCTTTGCATTTCCTTCCTTCATTCGGATGTCCAAAACGGAAGATAAACGGCCACCATAGTTTGCAGGCATCGCTCCCTTATACAATTGCATATCTTTAATAGCCTCGGGATTAAACGAGGAGAAAAACCCTAATAAATGAGACGCATTATAAATCGGAGCTTCATCCAATAAAACCAAATTTTGATCAGCGTTACCGCCACGAACATAAAACCCAGATCCGCCTTCCCCAACTGATTTCACCCCCGGTAATAATTGAATCGCTTTAATAATATCCACTTCACCAAGTAAGGCAGGCATTTTTTTAATAGATTCTATTTTTACTTCCACCACTCCCATACTAGTAGATTCCACGTTCTGACTTTCATTTTCTTTTTCTGCGGAAACAATTACTTCTCCGAGGATAGCGGCATCGGTAGCGAGTTCAATATTTTGTCGAATGTCTTTTGTTAAATTTACTGTGATTTTTTGCTCCGCGTAACCGACATAGGAAACCGAAATTTCATAAGTGCCTTCTTCTAAAGTCAAAGAATAAAAACCGTAGACATTTGTCACCGTTCCTTGACCGGAGGTCGCTTCGAATAATGTTACGCTGATTAAATCTTCGCCAGTGCTGGCATCTGTAATCTGACCACTTAAAGTGTGTTTTTTATTTTGCCCAAAACTCGTAAAAGTCGAGAAGCAAAAGAATAATAAAATTGGGATTAGTTTGTACTTCATTTTTTAATTTTTTATTTCTGAATTGACATAGCAGTGGCTATTGTCCTTTTGGTAAAAGACATTTTCTGTTTAATTAATTTTATATTATTAGGAATATTTAAAACCGATAATAAACACCGATTTCATGTCGTGAAAGTAATATTTCTGTGAAGTCTAATTTTGTACTAAAACCTACATTAAATCTATCCGTAAAATGATACTTCATTCCAGCACCAAAGTATAAGCTGAACCCAAATCCTGAGTCTGTCAATTCATCGAAAGCGACAGGTTCGGTTACCAGTTCATTATTACTATTGAAACCTTCTAGCTCAAGAGAAGGAATTTCTCCATAAAAATAATCCACTCCAGCGCCAATGTGAATTAAGCCTTCTAATTTTCTTTTACCAAAATGATAATTTAGTAGAAAAGGAAATTGAATAATCTGTAGTTTAATGGGAACAAAACCGACAAATAAAATAGAATCACCATCTTCTAAATCTGCATCAGGTTTAAATGTAATTTCAAAGTCGCTACTACTCTCATCATTAATGGATAATGAACCAGCGTTAGCATTATCGTTTATGATATCTCGAAGTTCTGTTTCTGTTCCATTTTCTATGTAGGGCTCTAAAGCAGTAAAACCAAGATCAAGCTTTAGTTGAGCAAGCGAAAATCCTGAAGTCAAGCTAAAACGTCTACCCAAACGTCGACTTATCGGGACATTAATATTTAAGTATTTCAATTTCAGATCATAAGTCTCATTTTCTGGTGATTCCGCAGCGTCAACTAACCATTCCGGATTCACAATGAAGGGAGAAAAGGACAATCCAATTTCCCACTT
>CAZDTI010000572.1:0-5029 GCA_964508085.1 uncultured Saprospiraceae bacterium
CGCTCAGGAAGAATTAAATTTGACCTTTTTCAATCGCTTCAAAGAAAACTTAAAGGACAGTTCTGAGTTGACGGTTTTATTTCCCAATACCAGAAAGTTGTTGTACCAATTCGAAATTTCGGATTACAAAACCTTGCTTTCTCATGCCAGAGAATCTTTTACGGTTGATCTGGATAATCTGGGTTTAAACTTTCCAACGGTATTAACGCTACCAAAATATAAAGACGTCTTAGACAATTCCCCTGATGTTTATAATTTGTCTTTGGTTTTTTCGATTGCAACTTTAGCTTACCGAGACATCCCTGTGGAGAATATTATGATTTCTACTTTTCAGAAATTGGAAAACAGAAAAAACGAATTGTCCATAGATATTGATAAAATTTTGGCGGATACTTTGATCTATACCCCTGCCTTTGATGAATTATCTTTGATGGTTACTGATTATATAGATGGTGTAGAACGCCATAAACAAGGGATACTCGAATGCGTTGAAATATTGGATAAGGAATTTAGAGAACCGGAATTTGAATATGTGGAATATGCTGATTTAACAAATTTTAATAATCTTAAAGACCGATACGCCATAAGGTTAAAACCCATCATGAAATTCAATAAGGAGAATCGATTTATAGATTATTTCGGAGAACGGAAAATCGTATTTCACGATAGTGAATTTACGGAACCCAATTATTTGGATTTTTACAAAAAAACTACGCTTTCCAATTTACATGGCAATGAGTATTATGGTTACCTATTAGAAGGTTCGAATAAAACGCCAGAAGAGTATGCTCAGTATTTTGATAAAAACGAGCATCAGGAGAAAGCAATTATAGCACGAGGAATTACTGGTAGTCGTCAATTATTGGAGGAACAATTTTTGGAATTGCTGGAAGTTAAACAAGAAGAGTTGGCGGCTGACTTATTGGAAGTGCAAGGAATTAAAACCAATTTAGAGACATTATCAGGGGACGATTCAGGTCAATTAGCGGATATTGAAAAATTAGTAAATAAGGCCCTGCTTTTAAAAGCAGCCATTAGTAGAGAAATTCTGTTCTGGGAAAACAAAGTAAACCTGGCTCCTACAAGCCACCAAATGACGGCTTTGTATTATTTGAAATCTATGCTGGAAAATGACAAAAACATTCGTCCTTTTATCAGTATACAGGACTCTCTCAATTTGGGGCAAAGTCTTGAGATGGTTAAAAAAGTTACAGCTTTCCAAGATATCTTAAAAGGCAAGGGATCAGAATGGGGAGACACCAATAGTGAACCCACTTACGCCACCGTCTTGAAAGAAGCCAAGAATGCATTGGAAATTATTGCAGTGAATTTCGAAACTAAAACAGCCCAATTAGAATCGGAATATCGAAACACGTTAATGGAAGATAAGCTACTTCAGCGAAAAAATGAAAATGATGACTTGGTGTTACATTACTTTGAGGAACTTTATGATAAAAAAAGAAAAATAATTAATGCGGTAAAAGAGGACTCTCTCATAATCGCTTATCGAAGAGAGAGAGACGAACTAGCGACTGTGGCAGGTTCATGGGACCAATATCAACAAATTGAGAAACTTTTACTTCTAAGGTTCAGACCGCTTTCCAATATAGCGAGAATAGAATTAGAAAATGTAAACCAAGAGTTTGACTTTCTGATTAATAGCGATTATGATAAGAAACCTCATTTAGAATTGGCCTTGGATGCTCATAAGGAGATGCTTCATAAGAGAAACGCATTTTTTGAAGAAAAACTTAGAGAAAAGGATCAGGATATTGTGGCGCTCGCAAAACAAATAGAAATAGTAGAGATTCGATGGTATGATGGTGAATCTATTGACCCAGCAGCCGATTCGATACTTATCGTTGAATTAGAAGCTCAAATTAAATTAAGAGAAAACAATTTCAGAATCGAGATTAACAATGAAACTGCGAGATGGAAAGAGGAACTTAAATTAGCTATCAATAATAAAATAAATGGGGATTCAATTAACAGAACAGAACCCTTGGAAACAAACACAGCGGTAGTGGCTTCTATGGCTTCTTCAGAATCAACAAATAACAATACATTTTCAAATGAAGGCATTCCAAATTTTACGGGACACACGGAAAATCCCCTAAGAGGTGTTCATTCTGTTTTTTATCAACATTATAGATTCTTAGAAAGAGAAAGTGAAAAGAATATTTACGTATTTCCGGAGTATCAAGGGCTGGTATGTTTAGCCGATTCATTGGCCAAAGAAAAAGAACGCTTTGCTATTTTAGTAAAAAAACGCCAGGCCATCAAAGATCATATAAGCGACTTGGAAAAAACCTATTGCCCTAATTTAGTAAGAGCCAGAGACAATGCCAGCAATTTTGCTAAAGGAATTGAATTGGCTACTCACCTCCTATTTGCATTCCGCTACAACAATCCTGATACACTCGTTTATTACGATACCAGTCAGATGAAAATCACTACGAAGCTGATTGACACCTTCGATCAGTCTGTAGTGACCACGGCAACTTTAGACACGGTTCGAATCAATCGCAAAATCATTAAAGAAAGCGCCAATGATAAAAACAGCACCAGATGGATTACCTGGAAAGAATTTGAAGAATTAAAATCGAACGAAGTAGAATGGAATCTTTTCTTAGGCATGTTGTACCAACGTTTACGAAGTATAGACGATGCCCCGGACTTTACTTCCGAAGGAATCGCTTTGTTAGCGACTAAATTTTTAGGGATCGTCCAGGGCATGGAAGACAACCGCACGGCCCTCCGAATCAAAAAAGCGACCAATCCCAATGCCGTTAATTTCAAGGATTATTATCCTTTTATTCGTTCCACTGTTGATTTGTTTAACACGGTGCTTACAACCAATGCCATTAAAGGTGTTAATCCCAAAAAGAGGGTAATTGAAAAGGGAAAACAATTTGCAAAAAGAAAATGGAAAGGAAAGACAAAAGAAACGGACTCTAAAAAAACGATTAAAAAACCAAGAGAGGAAGAGGAAGATTATATCGTTCAGTCTTTCGCTACACGAGATTCTACCTTGAATTCTATTCCTAGTATCTCAGATCAAGCCTTATCTCTTTATGAAAACATTTATGCCCACAAGCACAGTAACGCGATTGTCAATTCCATGGAATTATTACGTACCATCACTTCTCAAAAGTTGAATACTAAGGAGCGGCGAAAAGCAGAGAGAGCCATTAATGCAGTGCTTTTCTACGGTACTTTTATGTCTGGAATGATAAAAGCGGAAACCTCCGATCAGGTAAAATCCATACTAAAATCAGCGACGGTTCCACCGGGTAGTTCTCGTATCAAGAGAGAGACGACGAGTAGCTTTACGATCAACTCCTATTTGGGAGGTGCCATCGCCAGAGACGTCCTTCTCGATGCACCAGCAGGGATTGATAAGTCATCCTATGGAGCGGCCATGTCGGTCCCCATTGGTTTCACTTATAGCGTCAGTCCAAACTGGATAAAGAACAACAGCTCTGTAAGTTTATTCGTACCGCTGATTGATTTAGGTGCGATTACGGCTTACCGTCAAAACCCGAAGAATGACGATTATTCGATAGAAAGTTTACCGGAGATAAAGTGGAGCAATTTATTTTCTCCGGGTGTTTTTGCCGTTTACAATTTTGCCAACAATCCTTTTTCAGTAGGAGTCGGTGGCCAATATGGGCCGCAGTTGAGGAAGATAGAACTGGGAGATATGACGGATCCCGTTTTTGTAAATTCCCTCCGTTTTCCGATGGTATTTTTTAATATTGATGTTCCGTTTTTTAATTTATACACAGGGAGTCGTAAAATTATTGTTAAATAAATAACTCCTTCATAGTCCATAGCGAAATATCATCAGCTCATCTGACGGTATTTGCAAAGTGGTGTTTTGGAAAAGGGCAAAGCTACCCCAAGTTGAAATCCAAACGAAGGCTTCGTGCTTTCCGTCAACTTGGGGTATTCGAAAGCTGTGTGCAAAATCGGACAAAACGATTTCCTCCCTTGTTTATTTCTGGACTGTACTTTTTGTGTTAACAAACTGTGCATATTTTATAAGTATTGAAGTGAGGGAAATGGTTAGTTCACGAATCTAAGCTGTTCATTGCCTGAGTTTAAGGAATAGATTAGAAAAAATGTCAGCAATCAATATAACTACTACTTCAATTAAACGGGACTGTTCTACCATGTGTGTCATTTCCTATCGCAGCCCTGAAATCCCTAAAGGGAAACCTACCCACTGACACACTTTAATGAACACTCTCAATTAAACAAAGAAGCATTTATTTTTGGAAGTTATATCCGCAATCACTAATTTCGTCCATGATGAGGAAAATCTCCACCATATTTCTGTTAACCGTTATGCTAATTCCGTTCTTCTGGAATGGGGCAAGCTTTATACATTACCTGGTGGAACATACGCATACTTTTTGTGCAAGTGAACAAGATCATCAACATAGCTCCGTTGAAGATTGTCATACCATTTGTCATATTTCACCACAACATGAAGACGGTCAAATTCCTCATAAGGTCGAATTTCACGAATTAAAAAAATGTGTTTCAGAGGCCCCGTTCGCCAATAACCAATTCTCATTTCCTAACGCTATTTCTGCCAATTCAGACTACGCTATCCTGTATGGTAGAATCCTTTCCGAAGACATCTTCCGTCCTCCAATTTCCTAAATCTTTATATCCAATTCGAATAAAAATGGATGGTTTGGTTGAGTTATTTTTCACTATAAATATAGTGGAGATAAATACTCATGGTATGCTTATTCTACTGATGGGCTAGTGCTATTACCTGAATACACGTTTTGGGACGGAACGCTATATTGTAGACCGACCAATTCCAATCTTCAGTTGATACTAAAAGTGAATAACATCACGGATGAAACCTATCGATGAGGTGATGGGGCAGATGACCGAGAGTGATTTTTAAGAATTTTTATATGGGTTTTAAAAGGTTGTTTTTTGGAGTCTTAGCCAAAAGATAGCCTCCTCCCGTTGGGTATGATTTTATACTCAGCGGGAATTTTTACAA
>CAZDTI010000573.1:0-5029 GCA_964508085.1 uncultured Saprospiraceae bacterium
GATTCCGCTTCGCTTCACTCGGAATGACAGATCTAAACTTACGTGCACACTCTACATATCGGAGGACTCATGTTTAATTTAATCACGAACTGAGAGATTTGAAGTTGAAGTTACTTTTGAGCTTGAAGTTATAAAGTCTATTCCACCACTACTTTCTGCGTATAAACGCCCTCCTCCCCTCTCACTTGTAACAAATAAATTCCGGGAGTAAAATCAATAGTCGCTACTTTTAATATTCCCCTTCCTGATAACTGTGTTTGATGAAGTAACTTTCCATTAACGTTGTAAAGACTTAAATCATAACTACTATTAGGATTTGCGAATTCACTAAGTTGAACATTCACATAATCTGTAGCTGGGTTGGGTTGGATATTAATCAGCGCATTTGAGCTAAGCGGTTCTTGTGCACTTTCGATGATTCCTATTTGTTGATACCCCTGAAAGAAAAGTATGGTCGCTAATGTAGCAGGAATGACGCAGGTTCCATGGTCCGCAGTTGAGTTTACGTCCACAGCAACTAAATCAGTGGCGCCATTGTTATTCATTATCTCACTTGTGAACGTAGCATTTAGAAAGGTTACTTGGTCATCTGCGGTACACCCCATCAGGCGAGTTGGAGCGACAGGTACCCAATCAACAAGATCATTTTCAGCCAATGCTACACTAGCAGGATGGGTTGGATCATTTAGCAGTGCTTCTAGAATGTTATCTTGTAACATTAGTTTTGGTTTGACCTGTCCTGGTCCGTTTTCTGCGATTAAGGTTTGAATCAAGGTGGTATTTAATTGGTTCAACGTAATTTCTTCATTTGCAAATTGCTCAATAAACGGGACATAAGGTGTTTTGAAAAAATCGTTCAAATCATTAAAAAGGTTACCATAAGCGAGATTGTAAGACAAGGTTGTCCAAGCGATGTAGGCCACAAAATTGTATTGCTCATCACTTAAGGTGAAATCCCTCATCTTTTCAGAAATACTATAAGGTCCAGACATCGGTGAAGAAGCCGTTACCGTAAAATCATTAGCATATTCCTCTTCAATCATTTTATGCGCTGCAAAAGCAGCATGCCCACCTTGGGAGTATCCTGTTATGAAAAGTTGATCATTGAGTGTTAAAAAGTCATTTTCAACTGCAAACTCACGCGCAGCAAAAAGCATATCTACGGCCGCTCTGGCCTCCGTTTCTGCATGAACATAAGGATGCAAACCGCGAGCTTCTCCTAATCCTAAAAAATCAGGTGCGATTACAGCAAAGCCTTGACCACTAATCGCCATCGCTAATTCATAACCACCAGCCAATTGAGAAGGCACATCCCATCTGCTATTGATGGTACCATGCTGATAGCAGAGTAAAGGGTAATTGAATTCTGGCTCATCAGGAACAATCAACAAACCAGAAGCCGTATCTGGAACGCCGTGTATGTCTGTTGTTTTGTAGAGTACCCGATACATATCCACGCCATTATTGAAGTTCTGGAGAAACTGCTGTTGTAGTTGTCCTGCGGTCTGGCTCTCTAGAAATTCGGAAGATACAATTTGCTGAGCATTGTTGGTCAGGCTTAAAAGAACGAAGAGGAAGAGGTATATTGCTTTTTTCATAAGAGGAGTTTTATTTTTCAAGTTTCTGTTTTATAGTTTCACAAGATTATAAAAATTAAGGAGAAAGTGACTATTTAAATCCAGAAACAGTTTTTTAGCGACATAATTTGAACCAGCAATTGAAGTATAGATATTGCTAAAAAACGCCGCAAATTGAAAATCAATACTTATCAGTCATTTATCGCCATATAGTTTTGTATGATGCGACTAGCAAAATAAAGCTACAAAGTCACTAAAACGTTTACCATCTTCAGTTATTTTCCTAGCGCTGAAGCATATAAGATCTCAACCTTTGATATTTTTTACTAAATTAGGCCAAATAAAAAATCTAGTGTATTTTCTACCACAACAAATAGAATCAATCGCGCCCAAGGCCACTGCATATGCCGCCGGAAGAAAGTTGTCTGCCACAACTCGGTGGGAGGAATATGGGCATTCTGATAGAGCGATATGGGGTAAAATTAAGGGAAGCGGGAAGAAACCTTATTTTACTCAAATAGACCTCCTGAATGTAGCTTATAAATGCTCCTGTCCATCCAGACAATTTCCTTGCAAACATGGTTTAGGGCTGATGCTTTTATTCGCTGGCCTTACAGAGAAACCTGTAGATACAGAGCCAGAGTGGGTGGCGGACTGGATGGACAAGCGGTCAAAAAAAAGAGTAGCTAAAGAGGAAAAAGAACTCAGTCCGGAGGAAATAGAAAAAAAGGAAATTGCCAAAGAACAGAGAGCAGAGAACCGATTGGTACTGGTGGAAGCTGGTATCGCCGAGTTACAACTTTGGCTTTCTGACTTAGTTAGAGGGGGGCTTTTAGAATTACCTAATAAACCAAAATCGTACTTTGCCAATATGGCTGCACGAATGGTTGATGCTAAAGCGCCTTCCTTGTCCGGCTGGGTGAAATCGCTGGGTAATATTGATTATGCTTCGCCTGATAAGTGGTTTGAAGAAGCTACTACTATTTTGGCTAAATTAAATTTATTATTGAGCGCCTGGAATAATAAAGAGCAGCTCACAGAGGACTGGCAGCAAAGTATAAAAAATCATATTGGTTGGTCGCAATCGCCAAAAAAATTGATGACCGATAAGGAGGCTACTGTGGTTAAAGATTATTGGTTGACCATAGGCCAGGAGAAAGAAGGCCTGGAGGAACTGACGATTTTGCGTACCTGGCTTTGGGGGATCAACAGCAATAAAAGTTGCCTGATCCTTAATTTTGGAACGGCTTATAGTACATTGGAAAATACTTTTATGACGGGCACTGTGACTAAGTCAGAAGTGGCTTTTTTTAGCGGACATTATTTACAGCGAGGCATCGTCAGGACTACAGTAGAAACGCTAACGGAATTGCCTGAGCAGCCGAATTTTCATCAAAACATCAAATCTTTTCAACAGGATTTCAAAGCGAAGCAAGCACAGTATCCTTGGCTGAATAATGAGCCGTTCTTAGTCCGTAACATCAGGTTGGGTATCCACCAAGGTATCCGGTATTTGGTAGATGAAGACCATAATACCTTGCCCATTATTTCCTCCTTTGATGAGGAGGCTAATAAAAAATGGATTCTGAAAACGGGTAATTATCCCGTTGATATTGCCTTTGTCCTCAAAGGAAAAACGGTACTTCCGCTGGGTACTTTTACAAAGAATAAATACGAGGCCCTATGATGAACTTAATCAAGGATGTCGTTCTGATTGGTACGGATAGAAAACCATTAGATACAGAGGTTTTGCCGGAAAGAATCAGGGCATTGATCAGCGCCGATGCAAGCAAGGAGCAAAAATTGTTAGCGGCCATAAGCTATCTGCATTTTTATGAAAATCATGGAAATACCAGCACGCTTTCTATAGATAATCTGTCTGAACCGGTTGATGAAATTCAGGAAGATACACCCGATGAAGTCAATGTGGTGCTGGAAGAAATACTGAAGCTCGACCACTTGATTAAAAATAGTTTGCTCAAAGAGTGGTTGAAAATGATTGATGCCAGTACCTACAAAATCCCCGCGCGCTTTGTGCTGGAAATTTTAAATACCACTTCCTCCTTTTCTGTGGCTGATCGGAAAAGAGTTCATCACAATATTGGAAATAGGGGACGGTATTTGCTGGAGCTTTATCCAATGGCTGCTTTTGAATTTAGTGAATCGGCTGACCAATGGACCTTGGGCAAGATAGCGGAACGGAAGGTTTATTTTGAAAGCTTGAGAAAGCTTGACCGGAGTCGGGCTATTGATTTATTACAACAGGATTGGAAGGAGCTGAACCTAAAAGAAAAAATCGCTTTCCTAACAGTAATTCAGGATACCTTACATCCACAGGATCTGGACTTTTTAGCGAAACGCTATCACGAAGAGTTTGAAAATACGCCCGCTAAAAAAGTAGGGGTCAAAACGCTGAAGTTGATGTTGGTCGGGATGCTTTGTCAGTTGGATTATTCACCCATTCTAAAACAGATCAAAGGTGAATTGCAACAATACGTTTCCGTAAAAGGTAAGGGCTTACTTGGAGGGGTGCTGGGTGGGAAAACTAAAAAAATAAATCTACCCCAACAAACGGATGAATTTTGGAATGGTGAAAATCTGAACAGCCGCTACGGATTTGAACAGAAGAATGCTAACCCGACGCTTTTCGATTATGATCCCATCTATTGGATGAGTACCATGATAGCATATTTTCCTTTTAAACTATGGTGCGACTTACTGGAAAAAGACCAGAAAGCAACGATGACTTATTTGCTGACGTACAGCTCGTTTTTGACAAAAATAAAAGGAGAAAAAATTAGTGTTTTCAGAAGTTCACTAATAGCATATGGACAAAATTACAAGGAACAAAGCTTTATCGAAAATTTGATGAAAATAATTGAGGGCAATGATGTAGAAGCATTGTTGCCGCTGATGAGTCAGCCAAATTTTGAAGCCTACCTCCTAAAACACAAACGCTTCGATTTTCATTTATTAATTTCCAGATCAGAAAATGCAGAACACCAATGGAGTCCCCAATTTTCTAAAAAATGTGTTTCTGAATTACTTAAATTTTGTAAAACCGGTACCTATAAACCCTCTCTAAAATATGGATTGATGGTGGCAAAATATTTTCATTCGGAAGCCTTTGACCATTTGATTCAAGTCAGTAATAAATATTATAACGAACCCTGGTTTCACAGTTGGCGAGACAACATCGTGCTTGTTATTCAGAATACGGTGACGGTGCGGAAGGAATTGAGGGAGTTGAAAGGGGTTCTTGGTGGAGGGGGAATAAGGGTAGATAATGGTAGATCAGGGCCCGCCTGACCGGAACGGGCTGGTTCTCTTAGTACGTGCCTAGTAACGTAAATACGATAGTGGGAAACCCTGATCCACCCTGATCCACCCTCATCAGCCCTGATCGTACCTTTAAAAATATAAGCAAATCGTACATAAAAGTAATAAATTAA
>CAZDTI010000574.1:0-5028 GCA_964508085.1 uncultured Saprospiraceae bacterium
ATGATCGCCTTACTCTTCGCGGTTAATTATTTTTTTAATGATTAGCCTACCATTTTTTAACCGGATTAATCAATAGCGGAGTCCTGTCAAATTGTTAATTAGTAAGCGGAATGCTTTTACTAATTAACAACAAAACAGTAAACTAAAACTTCGTAAACTATTGTTGAACTAATTTTCCTCGCAAAAACTTAAGTTGTTGTTCTATAACAGGAAGGAAGGAATGGAGTTCTTCGAGAATGTTGGAAGTTGCTAAACTTAGTTCTTCTTTTTGAGGGGCAGTCTTTGCTAATAGTTCAACTTCATTCACTTTTTTTTGTAGCTCTGGCAGACCAATCATGAGCAAGCTTGGCTTTACTTTATGCGCTACCTTGTAATAACTCTCCCAATTTTCTGATTCTAATAAGGGGCTTAGTTTACCAAAGTTAGGTAATATCTCTTCCATGAAAGTCGTAAACATATCCTCAGCATATTCCCAATCCTGGCCATACATGGCTTCAAGGTGAATAACATCAAGACGAGGATGAAACGTAGTAAAAGAAATAGGCTCTTCCGTTATTGGAGCCTCATTACTTGGCTCCATTTCTGTGACTTTTTCCATTTGGTTTTCATTAGGGTTTTCTTCTTCAATATTATTTCTACTAAAATAATTATTGATGGTTATCTTTAACTGATCGGGAGTAAAGGGCTTTGTCATAAAGTCGTTCATCCCCGCTTCTAAAGCCTGTGTTTTATGTCCTGTCATCGCAGAGGCGGTTAAGGCAATGATGACCGTTTCCTTATTCGGATTTGCGATAGATCTAATAATCCTTGCCGCATCAACTCCATCCATGACGGGCATTTGCAAATCCATTAAAATCAGGTCGTACTTTTTCTCTTTGGCTTTTTCAACAGCTTCTTTACCATTGACAGCCATCTCATAATTTAAGTCCCATTTTTCAAAAACACGTTTGATGTATTTTCTATTCATGGAATTATCCTCAGCTACTAGGATCTCCAAAGCTGGGAATTCAATATCTTCGTCAAGCCCAGGCATCTTTACTTGCTCTATATTTTTTACTTCAGAATATTCATAGCTAAGCACAAAAGAGAAACAACTCCCTTTACCAACTTCACTGCTTACATCAATGCTTCCACCCTGTAACTCTATAAGTTTTCGAGTAATGGACAAGCCTAATCCTGTGGACCGATTCATGATATGCCTTTCATTCGCTGCTTGCTTAAAGTCTTCAAAAATACTGTCGAGCTTCTCGGTGTCAATGCCAATACCGGTATCAATAATCCTAAATTGAATACTGATATTATCTTTAAATTTAGCTAACATTTTCGCCTCAATAGTAATGCTTCCTTCTTCAGTGAACTTTTCAGCATTTCCAATAAGATTGAATAAAATCTGATGAAAAAGAAGCTCATCTCCAATGACTAAATTTTCGATTTTATCATCAATCTTGCTTTTAATCTCGATGGGTTTATCATCTAGCTTTAGCTCAAATGTTTTCTGTATATCCTGAATCGTATCCACCAAATTGAACGGCTTAGATTGAATCTCAATATTTCCGGTTTCAATCTTAGTGAAATCCAAAATATCACTGATCAAAGAGTGCAGCAATTTGGCAGAACTTTTAAGGTTGTCCAGATATTCAATTTGAATTGGAGTAGGATCAGTGTCATATAATAAATGAGACATTCCGATTACAGCATTCAATGGCGTTCGGATTTCGTGACTCATATTCGCTAGAAACTGTTGCTCTGCTTTTTGTGCTTTTTCCGCTATGAGTTTGGCCTTTTCTAAGGCCATTGTTCGTTCTCGAATCTTGTCTTCCAAATTAAGGTTGGCTTCTTTAATTTGTAAATTGGTATGATACAATTCTAAAGCCTTTTCTTCCAAAATACGCTCCGCCTCCTTACGAGCATTGGTAACACGTTCGATTTTCTTTTTAAGCATAGCAATTTCTTGACTGCTATCCATATGTTAGTTTTTAATGATTTCGAATTTAACTTTAGAGCCATCTGCAACTATCATTTCTTTATGAACCGTCGCTTCTTCGTTATAATGTGCTAGACATCCTTCAATTAATCCAGAAGCAACATCAGACATTCGTCGCTCTGATGTATAAATCATAATCATTTTGTTTTCGTCGATATGCTGTATGTCAAAATGGGGAAGTTCCGCATCCGGATAAAGTTTTCTTACCTCAACATGTATATAATGATCGACAGATTGGAGCATTTCAAATGCACTGGACAAACCACTAAGCATCGGAGCGTAAGCCTTAGCAAGAGCGCCAAAAAGATGCAAACCATAAGCATGCATTAGTGTTGAGACAGGTATTTCAGTAGACTTATGCAGTTCACCAATCATACTGTACATTTCGCTGTGATCATAGGTACCAACAGCGGTATACGAACCTTTTGATGGAAGATTGGCAGAATTGATCATTTTTTCGGTCACTTCATAGCCGAATTTTTCTTCTACCATTTCGAGAAACTCAGTAAATACGATACCTTTCATTGTGTTTGGGTTTAAAAAGTTAATAATGAGGGAAGATTAAATAAGCGTCCAATTTGAGCCTGTCTGGCTGCCGGGCAGGTTCGAAAGATTTTAGCCTGCTGATTGAAAATCGAATGCATAGCTCGTTATTTCCATATTTTTTGAGGAAAATAACACAAATGGCTTCCAGTCAAATTAGTCCGTTTATTAATGCTGAATTCTTATTCTTCTAGTTTATACGGGAGTTTATTTGATAAGATTCTTTAAAATGGAATTCCTTTTTGTGTGGTTTCTTCCTTGTTTAGCTCATTATTTACTTTTCATAACAGTCAATTAACGCTTCCTAATTTTTTTCGCAAGTTTGATCCCAATAAAGCTACACCATGAAAAAATCATGATTAATCTATTTTACAAGAATTATAGATCGAAATGGCGGCGGAATATATTAGAGCTGCTTTGTTTGGAGAGTCGTCCGGGAGAGGGGATTCTTAGAAATATCCAATAGAAAATAATCACTCAGAACGCTTAAAGATCGCAGAGCTGATTGCGTAAAAACAAACCTTACTCTCTGTTCTCTATGCGCTCTGTGTGATTAAAACCATTTTTCAGAACATTACATTAGAGTTTATGTCTGGCGCCAGTCAGGCTCGATGCTAAATCTCTAGTCATAAACGCTATTATACTTACAAAAAAAGAAAAGCCTTACTTTACGATGCGCAAAGTTGTCTACTAATTTTCGGTCGTCGCCAAAATGGAGTTCTCCCTCAAATCATACAAATTCACTGCATCCGAAATCTCATAACCCAATCGTAACCCTTCTGTACAATCCATCCGAATGTGAACTCCCAGTGGTATCCTGGAATTTCCATTCTCCTCTGCCATTTGTTCAAAGCTTGTAAAAGTACGAGGTGTAGACTGAAACTCCGTTCTACCCTCATGAGAACGATCCGTGAAATTGGTCGCATTCCCAAAAGTATTGATGAAAACACCTCCAGCCGCAGAGGCAAAACAAGAGTGTCCGGAAGGATAGCCCGGGAAACTCGGATTTGGCCAATAAACGAGACGGAAGAGATTTGTCTGAAAACCCGGATCAATAAACTCATGAATAAAAACATTCGGACGCATCACCATGTATTGGTATTTGTACTTCCAGGTAGAGACCGCCGCATCGTTTAAAGAAAAACCAAGCTTAATATATAAAGCCAAGGTTTCCTCCATATTCAAGTTGTATTTTTTGATCAACTGGTTCGCAATCGCAAATTGTCGAGCCGGAGGACTGAAGGTCAAACCCTCCACATCATCACTCCAAAACTCCGCAATCCAGAGCTGTTCTGTGTTTCCCTCCTTCGCCGCGTTGTTGAGGTTATACACCTCCATCATTTGAGCGAAGTAGGGACTGTTTGGGTTTTCACTATAAGACATTGGAGTTACAGAAGTTGTTTCTTCGGGAGCAATGATAAAGGTTCTGACCGAACCCCAGTAAGGGAAAAGCGCTCGTTCTGGGTCAGCAGAATAAGTCCAGTAGCCATCTCCTGTTGGTGGAACGTAGGAAGTCGGTTGAGGCTCTAGAATCTGTGCTTCTGCAGCGTTGTCAGTCTGACTATAGTTTATAACTCTCTTCGCAACATAGTCTCCCCATTCTTTAGAATCTTCTACCAGTCTGTTGGACAAATTATTGGGGAGATCATTTTCTATTTGCTCTTGAAGGGCTTTAATTTTATCTCTTTGCTCAGAAGGCAAATTGATCAGGAAGTGGTCCAGTACTTTTGTAAAACAATTGTTAAGAGCTAAGCCGTAGTGTATTCTGTTGGGGCGTCGATTGTTTTGAATATTAAAACCTTGCAATCGGTGTTCATTTGAGGTGTAGTCTCGCATTCCTGGTAGCGCAGTTTCGTAGGTCGCAAGATAGATGTAAGCTAAAGCTCTAGCGGTAGCATTGGGACGCATACCACCAGCATAGCGCTCGATTTCCAGGAGTAATTCAGTCCATTCATGAATCAGATTGTTTTCCAACAGTGCGACATTGGTTCCACCCGGAGGATTATTGTTACCCCCATTGTTGTTGCCATTATTACCTCCATTGTTGTTACCACTGTTGTTAACGTTTTGCGCTACGAAGGTATCTTCATCTGTTGTTAGTTCTTCATCTTTTTCACAGCTTTGGAAAGTTACAGCAGCAAGGATCACGAAAAACAGCATTTTGATTTTTACACTTTTCATATTGTTCAATTTAAGGATTACTAAAAAAAAATCGATATTGCTCAATAGTAGAGCTTTCGATTCAGTATAGTGGTACGGCCGGTAACCTAGCACAGATAGAATACGTTGTATGATACTAGTGTGCTTAATATTGAAAAGTGTAGTAAGTTGTCTTATAGATTGAATTTTTGATTATTAAATAAGAGTTATTCTTTCTGAAAAAAGCTCATTTTTTTTGATGCCGTTGGTATTAATACATGTGAGTTTCAAGAAGACCTACCTCGTTGATAAAAAAAGTTAGGAATTTCTTAAATCGTATTGAAAAAGACATATGTTTATTC
>CAZDTI010000575.1:0-5024 GCA_964508085.1 uncultured Saprospiraceae bacterium
AAAAAGAATCACCACGGAGTTGCATTGTTAGATATTTCTACTGGTGAGTTTATCGTCAGTGAGGGAAGTATGCAATATGTCGATAAATTATTGCAAGGCCTAAAACCGAATGAGGTGTTGTTCGCACGAACGGCTGCAAAGCAATTTACCCAGCAATTCGGTGATCAGTTTTACACCTTTACTTTGGACGATTGGGTTTTTACGCCAGATTATGCCCGGGAGAAATTGCTGGCACAGTTTGAAGTGCAATCGCTTAAAGGTTTTGGGGTAGAAGAATTAGACGTGGCACAAATAGCTGCGGGAGCAGTGTTACACTATTTGGCAACAACCGAAAATACCAACCTCAAACACGTTAACTCCATTAGTAGAATACAACCCGATAAATACGTTTGGCTGGATCGTTTTACCATTAGAAATTTAGAACTGATTTACAGTCAGCATGAAAATGGCGTTTCGTTAATAGATGTTTTAGATAAAACGGTTTCCCCGATGGGCGGGCGTTTGTTGAAAAAGTGGGTAGTGTTGCCACTAAAAATGAAGTCGGCAATTCAAGGGCGATTAGAGGTGGTAGAATTTTTTATTAGAGAACAAGATCTCAAACAAGAATTAGATGGCAATATCCGACTAATAGGCGACTTAGAACGATTGATTTCTAAAGTACCTTTGGGTAAGGTTAATCCAAGAGAGGTTGTTCAATTGAAGCGTGCGCTAAACACGATTGCGCCGATCAAAGAGCGTTTAGCGAAAAGCGGAAATGCTACTTTAGAAAAAATTGCGGATGGATTGAATCCTTGCGTGAAATTGAGGGATCAGATTGAAAAAGAAGTCAATGAAGATCCTCCAGTTTTACTTAGTAAAGGTAATGTTATAAATGATGGGGTGAATGAGGAATTGGATGAATTGCGGAACATCATTAAAAACGGAAAAGAATTGTTGACAGATATTCAGGTGACGGAGGCGGAGAAGACTGGGATCACTAATTTGAAGATAGGATTCAATAATGTCTTTGGCTACTATTTGGAAGTAACCAATAAATATAAAAACCAAGGATTGATTCCAGAGAACTGGGTGCGGAAACAAACCCTGACCAATGCGGAGCGTTATATCACAGACGAGTTGAAAAAACTGGAATCAAAGATTCTCGGAGCAGAAGAAAAAATTCAAGCCTTAGAAAGCGAATTGTTCCAAACGCTTGTGATGACCATAGCAGATTACATCCAACCAATCCAACACAATGCAGCCTTGATTGCACAAATCGATTGTCTGATGTCTTTCGCAAAAATCGCTTTGAAAAATGAATACTGTCGTCCAACGATAACCGAAGACGGCAAAATTGACATCAAAGATGGACGCCACCCGGTGATCGAACAGCAACTGCCACTCGGAGAAAGCTACATTCCAAATGACGTCTACCTAGACAATGAGGAGCAGCAAATTCTAATGATCACTGGTCCGAACATGGCTGGTAAATCCGCCCTCCTTCGACAGACCGCTTTGATTTGTCTGATGGGCCAAATGGGCTCTTTCGTTCCTGCGAAATCTGCCAGCATTGGCATCGTCGATAAAGTCTTTACCAGAGTAGGGGCTTCCGATAATATCTCCAGTGGAGAGTCTACCTTTATGGTCGAGATGAATGAGACGGCAAGTATCATGAACAACATTTCTGACAATAGTCTGATCCTCTTGGACGAAATCGGAAGAGGAACTTCTACCTTTGATGGGGTTTCTATTGCATGGTCGATTGCAGAATATTTGCATACCAATGGCATGGCAAAACCAAAGACTTTATTTGCTACTCACTACCATGAGTTAAACGAACTTAACAATAAATTTCCGAGAATTAAGAACTTCCATATTTCTACAAAGGAGGTTGGTCAAAAAGTCATTTTCTTACGTAAATTAGTGGAAGGAGGAAGTAATCACAGCTTTGGTATTTACGTGGCTAAGATGGCTGGAATGCCGAAAAGCATCGTCAAGCGAGCTGCGGATATTTTGAAGCAACTCGAACAACATAGTATTGATAACAATAACTTGGGAGCAAAGGCAAAAAGTGCACGTAAGCAGCTTAAGCAAATGCCGGAACCGATGCAGTTGAGTATTTTTGAGGCAAATGATCCGGTGGGCGCGAAGCTGAAGGAATTGTTGGAGGATACGGATGTGAATGGAATGACGCCGATTGAGGCTTTGATGAAGTTGAATGAAATGAAGGGCTTACTTGATGACTAAAAAAAGTAGATGAAAACGCTTCCCGAAATTAAAATATCCACAGACAAATCTCTTTTGGATCTTTCTGTTATTTGTCAATTTCTGAAGACCAGTTATTGGGCCAATAAACGAACAGAAGAGGAGATCAAAACCTCCATTGCGCATTCTATTTGTTTTGGACTGTACTTGGATGGCGCACAAATTGGATTTGCCAGATTATTGACGGATAGAATTGTTTTTGCTTATTTGATGGACGTTTTTATATTGGAGGAACATCGTGGGAATGGTTACTCTAAGTTGCTTTTGAATAAAATTTTGAATGAACCGGATTTTCAAAAAGTGGGCCGTTGGGTGTTGATAACGAAGGATGCGCATTGGTTGTATACGAAGTTGGGATTTGAGAAGTTGAGGGAGCCGGAGCGGTTTATGGAGCGGAGGTAGATATAGGGATGAATTCCTATCTGAATCGATTCCGTCCCTTTAGGACTTTGCGTGGTGGTTCGTGAAAAAACGTGGGGGCTTCGTTGTGTTCGTCGGTGTGATATGGAAATTCAGAGGTATGGTGTATTTTTAATGAAACTAAAAGTTATGAATATAGAGCTGCTTTTTTTCTTAATAATGATATGTTTATTTCCTGTGACCAATGGGAATGCGCAAGATTTACTTATTCCTTATAGAGATGGCGATAAATGGGGCTATGCAGATACGAGTCATAACATTGTTATTACACCGGCCTTTGATAAAGTTATTACTAGTGGGAGTAGAAATGGACTTTTTATTGTTCAAAATGAGTTGAAAAGCGGAGTAGTGAATCTTGAGAACGAGTTAATTGTAGACACAGAATTTAGATGGATCGGTATACATCAAAAATATATTAGAGCTCAGACAGAATATGGATTTGAGTTATATACCCACGAGGGGAAACCTATATTGGAAGATCAGCACTATCTGGATGGTGGAATTAATGATAGTTTAATTATTGTTGGGGTTACAAACGAAAAAGTAGGTCTTTTACAATTAGATAATAATAGACCTAAAAGATGGTTGTTGGATAGCATCTACTCATCATTATCTTATAACCATACTAAGAATGAAATAACAGGATTTAGAAATGATACTTCCTACCTTTTTGCTTTAGATGGAATTAAAATCACTAAAATGAATGAGGTAATAGGAGAGAAGAACCTAATAAAGGAGGAAGAACCTGTTTTTGTAGATATGTCTTTCGAAGATGGCTACGTGGAGAAAAAAAACAAGCGAAAATTTGTTCCTTTTTTTGAATATACTTTGAAGAGATGTAATATACTAGACTATCAGTACTTAATAGTAGAACTTACAAAAATTAGTGAATATGGTAAAGAAATATTAAGCCGAGATACTCTTGAAACTCCTTATTCAACTATAAAAATCAATTCAAAACCTCGGATAGATGGATCTAGGGTCAGATTGAGATCCCTATCTGAGTATGAACGTTTACTTTGGGAGAATGAAAGAAAGGGTTTTAGAAGCTATGCAATTGTGACAGATACTATTGGGCTGAAGGGGATAGTTGACGGAGAAGGAAATTATATTTTGGATTGTGAATATGAAGATATTTATTCAGGTGGTTTAAGGCATGCAACCGATTCTCTTAAGCATTTTAAAACATATGTGTGCTCAAAGAATGGAAAGTTTGGATTAGTAGGAAAAGGAAATAAAACAATATTAGACTTTGAGTATGAGGCAATAAAGAGGTATAATTATGATATTCATCAAGGAATTGTTTGTGTTAAAAATGGTAAATACGGAATTGTGAGTTTAGACCGAGAAATTATTATTCCTTTTGAAATGGATTTTATAGGAAAAGGTCAAAATGGAAAATCCTTTCTACTTGAAAAGAATAAAAAATACGGCGCTTTTGACGGGACAAATACCTGTGCTCCTATTTATGATAGTTCAGCGTTTACTATCAAATATTTTGAAAAATACCCTGTTTTGGCATTTATAAAGAATCGAGAGATTATTGGATATGGAGATTTTCAAGGAAGGGAATTTTATAAGGATAAATAGATAATGTTGTTCTCTATGATTTAACGAAGCGTCTTCGTAGCGTCTGGGATTACCTAATAAAATAGGTACGTTCAGCTAATTTTCAATTTTTAATTCTCCATTTTCAATTAAAAAGATGCCAACAATCCAAACCCAAAATCTCACCAAATACTACGGCCCCCACATCGGCATAAAAAACATCTCCCTCGAAATCCAATCCGGAGAAATCTTCGGCTTCATAGGCCCCAACGGCGCGGGAAAATCTACCACCATCCGAACCCTGCTCGGGCTACTCATTCCTCAATCCGGAACGGCCACCATCTTCGGAAAAGACATCCGAACTCAGGGTGCAGCCATCCGACAAAAAATTGGCTACCTTCCCTCAGAAGTGAATTACTACAATGAAATGACTTCCAGGGAATTACTCGAATACCATTGCCGATTCTATGGCATCAAAGATTACACAGAAGTAGATCGCTTAGCTGAAGTATTCAAACTAGACCTCAACAAACAAATTACAGACCTCTCCTTTGGCAATAAAAAGAAGTGTGGCATCATCCAATCCATCATTCATAAGCCGGAATTACTAATCATGGACGAACCAACTTCGGGCCTCGACCCCTTGATGCAAAATGTATTTTTCGAACTACTGGAAGAAGAAAACAAAAAAGGAACGACCATTTTCTTTAGCTCTCACGTGCTCTCCGAAATCCAAAGAATCTGCGACCGTGCAGCTGTGATCCGAGAAGGAGAAATCGTTGCGACCGAGGACATTCAATCGCTGTTGAAAA
>CAZDTI010000576.1:0-5023 GCA_964508085.1 uncultured Saprospiraceae bacterium
TCCAAACTTTCTATCCAACAGATAGCATTCCCAATATTAGGCATCATTCCATTCGACAAATACTACAAACTACAGATGGAAATATATTAACAGGAACAGAAGCCGGCTTATTTATTTTTAACACACAAAAGCAATCTTTTCAAAGAATCAAACTCCCCAATAGGTCATTTTCAAATACGATATTCTCTTTGCTTCGAGTTAGCCAAAACGAAATATTGATAGGCAGTCTAGAAAGCATATTCCTTTTTAATGAAAAAAGCAAAGCGCTTAAAAATTTGAATTTACCTTATACCATTGGAGGAGGTATTCATGAAATATGCCTGGGCCATGGTGGAACGTATTGGGCAGGCACGGGAAATGGACTAATCCATTTCAAGACAAACCACCAAAAAGACAGTCTTATTTTCATACAGCACTATAGAGCAGACTCAAGTCATCCTGATAGTCTTTCTTCAAATTATATTTCTTGTTTATTAATAGATCAGGACAGTACTTTATGGATAGGTACCAATAATGGTTTGCAAGCAATGAAACTCCATTCAATAAATCCAACTTTTTCTCATTATGTTAATGGTAAAGAAGACAATCACTCTATTTCTAGCAACCTGATTTTTGACTTATTGGAAATAGAGTCCGGATATATTTGGGCCGCTACTCAGGAAGGAATTAATCAATTCAACAGCAAGCCTTCTATTTTCAACAATATAGACCTAAGTCAAAGGAAAGAATATTCTTGTGGCTCTGCTATCCATGGTTTAGAAACAGGATCAGGTCAGAACTTCTTGGCGTGTACGAACGATGGCTTGATAAACATCAGTCCAAATTCAAAGCATACTGAGAAAACAACTACATATTGTTATAACAAAACCAACAATAGTAATCTTTCCCATGATTTCTTGGTCAACATTGTAAAAGGGAAAGGGGATCATTACTGGCTGGCCTATCGCCGTGGAGGGTATGCTAAAGTTGAAGAAAAAGAAAACCAATTAGAATGGACCAACCATTTGCTTCCCGCCGGTGATTATCGGAATATAGGAACCAATGATTTTCTGGAAACAGAAGATAGTGTTCTCTGGATTGCATCCTCAGGATTGGGCCTTTGGAAATTAGATCAAAAGAAAAATACTTTCCAATCTTTCACAAAAAAAGAAGGAGACACCACTTCTCTATCGGGGAATTACATTTTTGCGTTGACAGAAGATAATAGCGGTTTCTTATGGGTCGCCACTGCTGATGGAGGCCTATGCAAAATGGATCGGGTGACCAATACCTTTCAACGTTATACTCATTCAAAAACAAATGGGGAGAGCATAAGTAGCAATATGGTTTTATCTGTTTTCGAAGACAGTAAAAATAGACTATGGATCTGTACAGCGATGGGGTTAAATCTTTTGACAGACGAAAACACTTTCCAAAGGTTCTATCAAAAAGACGGACTCCCCAACGATGTGATATATGGTATGCTTGAAGATGAAGATGGTTTTCTTTGGGCCAGTACTAATAATGGCTTGTCCAAAATTTGGCTAGATGGAGATCAACTTCAAACACAAAATTTTACAATAACAGATGGCTTATTAGCGAATGAATTCAATCAACATTCCTATTATAAAACCAATCAAGGACTACTATGCTTTGGGACTGCAAAAGGCATCAGCTGTTTTAATCCAAAAGATGTTGCGTCCTATTCTGTTACTCCTACCCTCTTATTTACTAACCTTAAATTATTTAATGAAAATGTCGAAGTAGGAATAAATAAAAAAGGTGCTCCTTTCAAAATCGCACAATCTATCAATACCTTAACAGAAGTAACACTGCCATATAATCAAAATTTTGTCGCCTTTGAATTTGCGGGTATTTGTGCTGAACAAAATCTAGAAAATCAATATGCTTATCAAATGGTTGGTCTGGATGAGAACTGGGTGTACTGCGGTAAAAGACGATTTGCCAATTACCCTAATTTGAAAGCTGGCCAATATACTTTTCAGATAAAAGCCGCTAACCACGATGGCGTCTGGAGCCCAACTCCCAAGAAAATTACCTTGACTATAAAAAATCCTCCATGGAAAACGTGGTGGGCTGGCTTAGGCTATATATTGACGATAGGAAGTTTAATTTATGGTTTCATTCAATACAGAATATATAATGTAAAAAAAATAGCACAAGCTAAACAAACCGAACGGGCATTATTCCGACAACGAAGTGCTAGGGATTTTCATGACGAGGCAGGTAATCAAATTACCAAAATTTCATTAATGGCTGCTGTCGCTAAAAGGCAAGCTGAAAATGACCCCAAACAACAAAAGTTGTTGAGTCAAATGGAAAGTAGTGTGCAGGAACTACGTACCGGAATGAGGGACTTCATATGGGTATTGGATCCTGGAAAGGATACACTTTTAGAGCTGTTTTATCGGATAAAAAACTTTGGGAATGAGCTCTTCGAATATTCTTCGACCCATTTCACAAGTTCCGGTATTGACGAACAACTTCGTCATATAAAACTTAATAACACCCAAAGAAGACACCTCCTTCTTATTTGCAAAGAGATAATGAATAACAGTTTAAAATACGCCCAAGCTTCCAGCATTCATTTTTCGGTAACAAAAACCGAGGAAGGTTTTCAACTCAAGCTTCAGGACGACGGCATCGGTTTCAAACGGGAAGAAGTAACAAGGGGCAACGGATTAAAAAATATCGTTGCTCGCTCCTTAAAAATCGGTGCTAATTATCAATTTATTGCAGAGCCTAATAAGGGAACCACCCTAATTCTAAATATCCTAACTACCCAAATGGGTGATTGAATCTAATTTGCTTTTAACTTAATTTTGGCTATAAGCTTGATACGCCAAAACTAACATAAAATACAAAATAGGTTAGGCAAAGAACTATTACCTAAACAAAATAACCCATAATGAAACCAAATATACAAGTGGCCATAATAGAAGACGATCCTAAAATCAGGCAACTTCTCCAACTCATCATAGACGGCTCTCCAGGCTTTGCTTGCCACCAGGCTTTCGAGGACTGTATTGTTGCCTTGGATTCCTTAGAAAATAATGCACCCGATTTACTGTTGCTGGATGTAGATCTGCCTAAAATATCAGGTATTGAAGGATTGAAAAAAATTCGTAAAATCATACCTGACCTGACTGTTATTATGCTTACCATTCACGAAGATGATGAAACCGTTTTTAATGCCCTTTGTGCTGGTGCCGTTGGCTACCTTATCAAAGGGTTGCCACCTGATCAGTTGCTGGTGGCACTCAAAGAGGCATACACCGGCGGTGCTCCAATGAGTACTCCAATAGCGCTAAAAGTGGTAAAACATTTTCATCAAAATCAATCCAGTTTACTTTCTGAAAGAGAAACCGAGGTCTTATCATTGCTTTGCAAGGGAGAGAATTATCGAACTATTGCCCAACAACTTTTCATTAGCACCAACACCGTTAAAGCTCATATTAAAAACATCTACAAAAAACTCCAGGTTAATACTAGAGCTGAGGCGGTCGCTACCGCACTCCAAAAAAAGATCATAAAAGACTGATCGAATTTCACCCAATTGGGTAATTGTTCCGAGGCTACTAAGATTATAATTTTGTACCATAAATCATCACAGGATACCGAAATTAAACATTGATTTCTTATCCTAAAAAACCAAAAATTATGGACAAATTTAATTTATTCCCCAGAAGGGTGAAAGCATCATTCTCTACCCAAAAACTTCTATCGTATTTATTTCTTTTCGGCCTTCTCATTTGTAGTGCCTGTAAAAAAGACGATGATGCTTCAGGCGATGTCATCGACCCACCTATTTTATTATGCGAAGTATACGGTTTAGGAAATATGGACGAAAACAACATGAAAGGAACAACATTCACTTTTGAAAACAATCCAAATGCGCCAGTTGATTACGTCATAGATTGCTTCCCTCGCGTATTAGTTGATGTGACTATAGCACCCGGTACGGTCATCGAATTTGGAGAAGATGCAGGCTTGCTTGTGTTAATGGACGGATCGTTATCCGCAGTTGGTTCTGCGGTAGAGCCAATCATTATGCGTGGCACAAGTACGGCTAAAGGCTGGTGGAGAGGAATTGCTTATGGCGTTACAGACATAAGAAACGAATTGAACCATGTAACTATTGATGGAGCAGGAGGACTCAACACCATCCAAGGAGGTTCTAATGTAGCTCTTTTTGATAATTCCAATGGCTTAAAAATACAAAACACGACCATCAGCAATAGTGGAGATTATGGTTTTATAAAATCCGGACTTGAGGACTTAGGAGCTTTTTCCAACAATATTTTCACGAATAACGAGGGGTTCCCCGTTTATATACATGCAGAAAAGCTAAGTCAGTTGGATGGCACCGGATCTACCTATACTAATAACGGATCGAATATGATTCAAATGGCCATTACCAGTGGTAGTGTCATTACTGTAGTCACCAACCAAAGCTGGAAAAACCCTGGCATCCCTCTGCTCATGGATGAGGGAACACTAGGCATTAATGCCGACTTGACCATAGAACCTGGATTCGAACTCGTTATGCGTCCCGACTGTGCCATCACTATTGACGACCTAGCTTCCTTAAAAGCAATAGGTACGGCAGCTCAACCTATCATTTTCCGTGGAGAACAAGATGTACAAGGTTATTGGGAATTCATGTATATAGAAGGTAGTAGTACACTAAATCAATTCGACCATGTAACCATCAGCAATGCAGGAAGGATAAAACCTTTTGGAGCAGCTCCTTCTGCGGCCAATTTGTATATCGGGAATGGAACAGAGAATTTGAATATTACAAATACGACGATTAGCAAAAGTTTAAGTTGTGGAATGTATCAGGGCACCAATGTAGCTATAAATATGTCTGATAATATATTTTCAGATAATGCAGATGGAGATATTTGTCCTTAGGTAAAACAAATTAACGATATTCAAAAAACATCCAGCTAAGTTAGCTACAAATATAAAAGAAGCCACTTCAAACACTTATTTACATAAGGTTCGAAGTGGCTTCAAA
>CAZDTI010000577.1:0-3679 GCA_964508085.1 uncultured Saprospiraceae bacterium
AAAGAATTATGAAAAAAAGTGATTTTCCTGATCCATTTGAAAAAACTCGTCAAGAGAAAGGACTTGGTGAGATGGATGACCAAGGTGATACTGTTAATATGGTTTTACGATTCGAAGATGTGAAGCAATGTGCGCATAACTGGGAGACCTTTCAATCAGGGGCTAAGGTAGGACGAATCGTTGTACCTTCTGAAGAACATATCAGAGATACCCGCCAAATTCCTTTTGAGGTAGATCCTCCTTTACATAAAGAGTATAGGGATTTAATAGAAAAGTGGTTCCAAAGACCATTTCAGCCAGCGTATAAAGATCAATTAACACAACAGATAGAAGCGGCCATAGCTGATGCGTTGCAAAGGGAAAGCATAGAAATAGTTAGTGAATTTTCTTTACCTGTTCAATCAAAAGCTTTGACGCTTTTACTGAATGTTCCCTTTGAAGAATCAGCGGTATGGATTAATTGGGGAACGCATGTCTTTCGAAGTGAAGACAATCCTTTGGATGCCAACAAAGCCAACATTCTCTACGACTATATAGATCAACAAATTGAAAAAGCCAGTCAAAGCCCGGGGGAAGACCTCTATTCCGTTTTATTAGATAGTGATTTTCAAGGTAGAAAATTAACGAAAGAAGAAGTCAAAGGCATCATGATTTTGACTTTTGCCGGAGGGCGCGATACCGTTATTAATACACTGACCAATTCGATTGCTTACCTTGCTGAACATCCGGAATCTTTGGAGTTGATTCGCCAGGAACCCAAAACTGTTCATAAGGCGACCGAAGAACTCATCCGATATTTTTCACCATTAACACATATGGGACGCGTGGTAACGGAGGATACCCATATATGCGAACACGCCATTAAAAACGATAGCCGAATTTCTCTTTGTTGGGCTTCCGCGAATAGAGATCCGTCTGTTTTTGAAAAGCCTAATGAATTGATATTAAATCGAAAAAGAAATCCACATGTGGGTTTTGGATTTAGTCATCATCAGTGTTTGGGGGCTCATCATGCGAGACTGATTTTAAAAACATTATTAAATACTTTAGCTCAAAAAGTGCAGTCTATTGATATATTATCACATGAAGATAAAATAGAGGACTTGGGGCCTTTCGATCGAAAAGTAGGGTTTGAAAAGATTACAGTGAAGTTTAATGGGTGATCTTATTGGCTAGGGGTGTACAATCTGTTTGGTAAAAGTTGCGGTGGTTTTTGAAATCCAAATTTAATTTACTGTAACCCTTTTAACACCTAAACTGGCAAAGTCAGAACCATAGGGTTCTTCCCCACGCAGAGACCGCAGAGTAAAAGTATGATTATACCCAGCACCGGATTAAAAAGTGATTATGGTCTCCTGCAAGGCTTTGCAAATTTTGCTCTTCTTGCCCCCAGCCCCTATAGGGGAGCATCAACCCGCCCCACTAATACCTCAAAAAATACTTGGGCCAATTGCAATTAAACTGGACAATCTAGTCCCATCGGTACCTTAGAAGCGCTGACTCTCCCCTCCCTCCACAAGGTCGGGACAAGCTTAGGGGCTGGGGGTCGCGTAGGGAATTAATTTTTCACACATTTTATAGTATAACTTTCGTTTTTTTAATCACACATAGCTCACAAAGCCCCCCCCGTACTGTTGTATAGCATCCAAAAACAAATCCCGAACTTCTATTGAGAAATCCGGGATTGTTTTTTTTAGATAATAATAGTATGAGTTATTGTACCACTAATTTCTTAGTAAAATTCCCTACCCTAGTTTCACCAACTAATATGTAGACGCCTTTTTCTAAGTTACTCATTGAAAGAGGTAAACTATGTCTTCCCTCATCAAGGTTATTAATTTTCTCTTGATACACTGTTTGACCCGTTATGGTGGTTAATCTCCAATTTAGATCTGCTGTTTGAGGCATATCAACAATAAAATGACTAAGTGTATTTTGCACAACCGGGTTGGGTACAATGGACACATTTAGCTCATTAGCTAGGAAATCATTAGTTGATACGGGAAGAGAATCAATCTCCATCAAACTTACTTCATCAAGATAATAGGTACCTGTATTTTTACCAAAACCAAATAGTAGTCCTGCCGCATCAAATGAAGGCATACCTGCAGAAACCTCTCCTAGAAATTGAAAGGTGAAGTTGTGCCATTCTCCATCACCAGCATATACTAAATCTGGTGCATTGAAAAACTGTCCCCAAGTACTTCCTCCTGTGGTTGCATCAGAAATAATTGTTGCCAATACGCTTTCTTCTGCTCCCGACATGGACATTACATTAAAAGACAATTCGTAGGCTTGATCTTCAACAAGAGTAAGCATTGGCTTCAATACATTTGCTTGCAATACATTATCTGGATTGGCAGTAGTTACATTTATTTCGATACTATTGGCTCCATCACTTCCAAATTCTTCGTTGTTGGCAAATTCTGCAACAGCAGTTCCCCAAAACGCTGTAGACCAACAAGGTAAGCCTACATCCATTGTTGGATCAGAAATTAAGTTATCTCCAACGAAATCACAAACAGCCGGTGGATCACCTGGAATAAGGGCCATATCATCTACGAAAAAAGTACCGACGGTTTTTCCAAAGGCTAGCGCTACGGTGAGTTTTTCAAAATCCGGATCGCCTGCAGTAGCACCAGCAACAAACTCAAAAGTGAAATTGTGCCAAGCGCCATCACCAGGATAAGTTAAATCTGCTTCGTTGAAAACTTGTCCCCAATCTGCTGCTCCTCCAAGATTAGGATCTGAGAAAATAGTTGCCGTAACGATTTCGTCTACACCAGAATTACTCATCAGATGAAAAGATAGTTCATAGGTTTGACCGACCGTCAAAGCGATTACTTGCTTGGAGAGTGTGGCTTGTAATGCGTTATCAGGGTTGGCAGTAGTTACGTCTACTTGGATACTATTCATTCCATCATTACCAATAGTAGGCTCTGGAGTATAAGTGGCCATTGCCATTCCCCAATTCCCACCTACCCAGCAATCTATTCCACTATCAAAACTAGGATCCGTCAAAAGGTTATCTCCAACTAGGACACAAGGATTCGTAGCTACTGGAACAAGAGATACATCATCAATAAAGAAAGTCCCTGTGTTTTTTGCAAATCCAAAAAGTAGAACCAGTTGTTCAAAGTCTGGATCTCCTGCGGTCGCAGCTGCTGTAAATTCGAATTCAAAATTATGCCACATCCCGTCTCCTTGGTAGGCTAAATCTGGTTGGTTAAAAACCTGTCCCCAGGCTGTTGCGCCACCAATATTTGGATCAGAGAAAATCGTGGCCGTAACTATTTCTTCGTTGCCCGAATTGCTCATTAGATTAAAAGAAACGACATAATTTTCGCCTTCTGTTAAGTTAAGGCCTGATTTGGAAACAGACACCTGTAACGCATTGTCAGGGTTAGGAGTGGTAACCTCTACTTCTATACTATTCATTCCGTCATTACCTACACCAGCATTTGGTGTAAAGGTTCCTACTGAAGCGCCCCAGTTTCCGGTAGTCCAACATTCTAAGCCATTGTCAAAACTTGCATCCGTTAAAAGATTATCTCCAACTAGCATACAGGGATTCATAACAGCTACCGGGGTGAGAGATATATCATCAATAAAGAAGGTGCCTGTATTTTTTGCAAATCCGAAAAGTAGAACGAGTTGTTCAAAGTCTGGACTTCCTGCT
>CAZDTI010000577.1:3779-5016 GCA_964508085.1 uncultured Saprospiraceae bacterium
CTACTTGTATACTATTCATTCCGTCATTACCCACACCAGCATTTGGTGTAAAGGTACCTACAGAAGCGCCCCAGTTTCCGGTAGTCCAACATTCCAAGCCATTGTCAAAGCTAGTATCGCTTATCAAGTTATTGCCTAGCGTCTGACAAGGATCTGGATGTTCAATCAAGGAAACCCCATCCAAAAAATAAGTTCCAACATTTTTGGCAAATCCTAAAAGCACAACTAATTGCGAAAAATCAGGATTACCAGCAGTTGACGAAGCTACAAAATCAAAGGTGAAATTATGCCATTCCCCATCGCCTTGGAATGTCAAGTCGGGTTGGTTGAAAATCTGTCCCCAAGCCGAGGCACCTCCGATATTAGGATCAGAAAAAATAGTAGCGGTTACCAATTCTTCATTCCCTGAGTTGCTCATGAGATTAAAGGAAAGGGTGTAATCGCCACCTTGGTTTAAAGTTAGGCCTGATTTGGAAACATTTACCTGTAACGCATTATCTATATTACCTGTAGTAACATCTATCTGAAGGCTATTCGCTCCATCGCTTCCATTGTCGGCATTAGCAGCAAATGTAGCCATAGCAGCACCCCAAGTTGCTGTGCTCCAACAATCTAGTCCATTGTCAAAACTTGAATCTCCTAATAAATTATCCCCCATGGGATTACAATCTTGTGCATTTATTCCGCAAAGGAAAGTTAGGCACACTAAGAAGGACATAAAATATTTTGTAACTGATCTCTTCATTTTTATAGGTTTTGTTGAAAAATACTGAATAACAGTCAAACCTATAAAAAGATCGTTTTTTCCAATGTGTCAAATGATTTTTAAAGTACTAGGAATGGTTTTTTTATATGGTAAGTTCAATGGAAGTCTGGTATTATTAAACAAATACCATTTCTACCGTAATATTTCACTGAAGGTTTTGCGAACTTCCTGGAGAGGGTTTGTAGTGATTAGCAAAACCTGCCCGAAATGAATTTCATTCAGGCGGGGTTCGTAAAGCATTGGGCAAGCGATAATACTCGCGAAACTTTCGTAACATCTCAGGCCTCATTGTAAGAACCTATTCGTACCAGTCGCTTTTGCAAACCTTGCTCTGCGCTATGCCCGCTCGCGGGCCAGCCCGAATGACTCGGTCGGGCGGGTTTACGAAAGCTAGCGCAGCACAAATACCATTTCTACCGTAATATTTCACTGAAGATTTTGCGAGGCTTTGCAAACTTCGTGGAGAGGGCT
>CAZDTI010000578.1:0-5012 GCA_964508085.1 uncultured Saprospiraceae bacterium
GAAAACGAGCGGTTTGCGTTTTTCCTTTATTGTCTTTAACTGTCATGATCGCAAAAGGTACCATTCGAGAAATTGAATCTCTTTTTGAGTGGTCATTAATGTAATTTTCTCCTTTAAATCGTTCAAAACCCACTAAATAAGCCTCTGACATTCCTTTCCTCATTGGCTTTTCACTAACGGGGGTCAAGGGGTGTAGTGGACGCACATTGAAGTCCCCATTTTGTTTTTCAAGAATGAAAGATTTGTTTTTTTGTTTAGGATAGTCCATAGAAACAAAGTCAATTTCTTCTAAATCCAAGCCAAACAAATCGCGATCTCTCCATTCTTTTTCTTCTTGATCAAAACGAGTACGAAGACCTCCTACAAAGGCAGGAAGTTTCATTGCATAAGGTTGTTCAGCCCCTTCCATAATCATATATGTTCCTTCCTCTTTGTTGTCTAAACCTCCCACGTAAAACACCCTCATCTTTTCGTTTTGACGATTATATATCTCTACTTTTATTCCATGACTACCTAATATCTCAACTATATTTGGAATTGCAGCTTTTGGTGGAATATAAGCCAATTCCAGGCGGCTAATGGCATTGAGTAAGTTACCCATAGCTGCTTTTCTTGCTTTATATTTTTTGTTCAGTGTCCAGCCTTCTTCGTTTCGCTCAAAAGTGGTGGTTCTCCCCGCTCTGTTAGCGATAAAGATCTTCCCAATTTGATCTACGTCTTTAACTGCAAAATTTCGATCTTCTACTTTAACAGTGCTAAGTGATTCGTCTGGTTTATTGACAAACCAAAACGCAGTCCCCGCTAACAATATAAATGCAGCTAAGAGAATAATAGTATTTTTCATAATAATAGTGTTACTTTTTTTTTATTTTAGACTTAATCTGTTGTCAGTTCCTTGTCCTTATGTTCACCTTATAAACGAAACAGAACGGAGTAAACTCTAATTAACAACTGCAAAAGGTTTGACAAGTACCTCTTCTCCCATATTTAGCCGAATAAAGTAAATTCCACTTGTTAAATTCAACTCCCCCACACTAGCCCTAGTCTTTCCTGTTCTATTCAATTGACAGTCTTTATTCAATAATACTCTTCCATTTACATCTATTACTTCCAATTCAATAGTTGAGTTTGCTTCTATATTATCAAAAACAATATTCAGAAATTTATTGGCTGGATTTGGATAAAGAAGTAGTCCAGAATTAACGGATTCTGCTACTACGGGATTAACAGATTCCAAATCTTTAATTATTGTAAATTCATCCAAAATCACTCCTTCATCTGTAAGAAACAAAGCATTTAGCTCACTGTGTTTTATCTCTATTCTAACGGTGCCTAAAATCAGATAATTGGCATACATAGCGGGGTAATCCAAATCAGCATCGGGGCTAAAAACAGAGCCCGCCGAACCCGATATCAAGTACACCGTTCCTTTATTATCTTTTCCTTTTCTGTACGCTCCATCTCCTTCTATATGACCATCCCCCATATCTATAGCATGTAGATTCTCATCAAATTCATTCGACTTCCCAAAATATTCCGACAGTAGATATGACCGTTGGTAATGGTGTGCATGTCCGGACAATACTAAGTCTACACCATAAGATTCAAGCAAAGGCAAATAGGTTCCTTTCATGGTGTCACTTCTCCAGCTCATATCCGAATAATAATTCAATCCACCATGTAGTTGAAAGTGACATATTACTATTAACCAACTTTTATCATTAGCAGCCAGATCGGCCTTTAACCATTGGTATTGTTTACCATCAAAACTAAGATCTTCATCATAGTTGTTAAGCGAAATGATATGTACATCTCCATAATCAAAAGAATAAAAACCTTCCTGTTCAGAGGCTACTCCACCTAGTTCCCCTTCGGTAGGATGATTAAATATTTCAAAGTATGGACCTGTTTCAAATTCACTATCAGAAGCTCCAGCATCATGGTTACCATAACAGGAGAAAAGAGGCATATTCACTAATCGATCCTCGTACATATCTTCAAACCAAGTATTTTGATATTGCTGATCAGTACCATCATCGTAAGCATTATCGCCTAGTAATAATGCCAAATCTACTCGTTGATTCCCATGAAATTCATAAAAGGCATCTCTCGTTTTCCTTTGCTTAATAACATTTTTTCCAGCATCCCCCAAAACCCAAATATTAATGGGCTCTTCAATAGCAGCTGTTGGACTTGTTTTGAAATAATGGTTTTCGTCATTTCCGGCTAATTGATGAGTATCGAATCCTATCGCGTAATAATACTTAGTATTTGGAGCTAAGCCGGAGAGTACTACTTCGTGTTCTGTTGTTAATGTATTGTTATAGATAGTTTGATCCAAATCACACAAGTTATAACCAAACCACACCCTAGTTGTTGATTCACTGTTAGTTCTCCATCTCAGAGTTACCGTTTTCTGTCCTAACATTTGAAGGTACGGCCCTCTTATAATCGATTGAGCCTCCAACTGCGTGCCGTTGAACAAACTACTAAACAGACCTATAAAAATCAGAATTTTGAACAGATACATTTTATACTATGTGTATTTATTGAGCATATTTTCGTCTTCTCCAGAAATTGAAAACCAAGCCAAAAAGACCTAAAAAAACCACGGGTAACACTACATTTACAAATTGCCACTTCGTCCCTTCTTCTTTCGCTTTCACTTTATCCAACATCCTCAGTTTGACTTCTTTTGACCTTGCTTCTATTACGCCATTTTCATCGATTAGGTATTCTAAAGCATTTATTAGAAAATCTTTATTCGCATAAATTCTTCTTTCAAATTTGTTAAATCCCAGTGGCTTAACTTCCTCTGTTTCATAATTAACAACAAGATTACGAGCAATATCTCCATCCGAAACTACAATCATTTTCGTGTCTACCGATTGCTCACGAAACTCCTCTCCTATCTTTTCCAGCCTATCAACAAATTCTTTTTTAACTCTATTTTTAAAAAGAGAAGAAAACTGTCCTTCCAATAATACCGCCATTGGTTGCCCTCCCTTGTTAAATTTATCTGGTTCTGCCTTATAGCGCAAAATTTCAAAGTTCAACTGTACCGGGGTCATTTGTGTTCGGGTATATTTTGAGGACTTTAGCAGTATCGTTTTCTTGACCTCTGTTTTTGTCCGGAAGGTATCTATCGTACTTGGAAATAAGAGATTAACTCTGTCTAAGCTTTTCACAATGGGATGGGTTGAAAGCGGTGCTGCAACTGGGTGATAGTACCAAGGAAACATTTCGAGATTATTGCCTGTGTTTAATGGAATCTTACTGCATTCCATATCCAAAATCAGGTTCGACTTTATTTTTACACCATAACGAAAAAGTTGATCTTCCAATTCCAGTGGATACTCAAAAGGGATGTACCGTGGTCGACCTTGCAAACTGTCCAAATTGACAACCAGAGGATCAATTAACCAAAGTACTTTTCCGCCCTGCATGACGTATTGATCCAATTTGAATTTGTCTTTTTCAGAAAATGGTCCTCTTGGCTTCGCCACGATAACGACGGCTGCCTCCTGGCCTATTTTCACAACAGAATCAAGTACAATTCGTCCGGTGTTATAAAAGCCGGACATGGTTTTTTCCAAATCCAATGTTTGGATAGGTAGCAGTTCACCATGTCCACTGGTGAAGAGAATATTTGGTTTCCTGTGGGCTTTTAGTTTATCTATGGCATGTGCTAATTTATATTCCAGTAAGCTCACAGAGTTGTTGAGAACGATCTCTGGAGAGAGACCAGGAATTTCCTGTTCTAATAAATTTACTGGAAATGTTCGACCTTTATAATTAATAACTGCCCAGGGATAAATAAGTAATTCTTTGGATTCTTCAACGTCTTTAACTCTAAGATTAACTGGTGTGATTCCCACCTCTGCCAGGTTTTGGCGAGCTTGATTGATTTCTTCCGTTGTACCCGCATCGTTGGGGCTGCTGAATTCATAATCTACTAAGCCATTCACAGATCGGAAATCATCTAACAATTCTTTTGTAGCCGTTTGCAAGCGTTTAAAGCCTGCTGGAAATTCCCCCTCTAACAAAATATCTATATAGACTACATCGTCTAGATTCTTCAATAATTTCTTTGTAGGTTCGGTGAGTGTAAATCGTTTTTCCTCGGTCATATCAAAACTGCCATAGATGTAATTACCAATTACCATTACAAAAGCAAAAATAGCAATGGCCAGAATCGGTTGAAAAATACTATGCGAGTTATTCGATTTTTTAATTAAATAAATAGCCCAAACAGTAGGGACTGCGAGTAAAATTCCAAAAAGAATACGTGCTGCTATACCCATAGAAGGGTTAATAGCGAAAACCAGAACTGTTGGAACGAGTGCAATGACCGCTTCTTTCCAAGTAAAATCTTTTATACTGAATTCACTCCCATCCAGAATTCGTCCTTTCAATGAAAGCAAAGACAGCATTAGAAAAATACCGATAATTGAAAGAAAATAAGTTACGTCCCGACTGTCGATTAAGCCTCGGCTGATGGACAGATAATGATATTCAATTCCAGCTTTTTGGACAATGTCATCTGTCTTTCCAATAAATATTGGAAACTTACTAATGTAATAAAAGCCCCAATAAAAGAAAAAACAAAGAAAGGTAGCTAGTATGAATGCTGAGATCTGATTTTTAGACAAAGAAGAAGCGAACACTCCAATTGCCGTAAAGGTGGCTCCTAGCAAAATCAATCCAAGATAAGATCCCATTATGGCACCAGAATCAAGATTTCCAACAGGAGACCCCAATTGATGAACCGTATAATAATAGATCAAAGTTGGAAAAAGTGCAAACACCAATAACAAAACACTTGCAAAATATTTCCCTAGTATTATTTCTAAATCATGAATTGGTTTTGTCGCTAATAACTCAATCGTTCCTGTTTGTTTCTCTTCCGCTAAAGACCGCATTGTAATTGCTGGAATCAAAAAAGTAAAAATCATGGGTGCCATCATAAAGAGGGTCTCCATGGTAGCATAATTATAATTCAGAATACTGGT
>CAZDTI010000579.1:0-4942 GCA_964508085.1 uncultured Saprospiraceae bacterium
TCAATTTGGAACAATTCAAGAATTGTTAGATTTCAGTATCGTAGGAGGATTTCGTATCGGACCTTCTATTTCATTTTTTAAGCAATGGGAAAATAAAAAATGGATTTATACCAGCGCCAACGTAAATATCGGCTTCAAAAATAAAGATGCGATTGGAGATTATTGGGGGCGATTTCGGTACAATCCGAAAAGGTTGGCAGATGCCACTTTTTCCATCGGGAGAGAATTTGAAGCGATTAATAACTATGATGCATTTCTAAACATGTTACGAAATTCTAATTATTATCTAAATGACTATGTTGGAGTAGGGCATCGGATAGAATTGTTCAATGGTTTCTATCTAAGAACTAGATTTAGAATGAATGACCGGCAATCAACCACCGGTTATGAAACCGAGAATTTTATTGGGAATATTATAGATGACGAAGCACCACTGGAGTTTGATCCTTATCAAGCTTTTGTTTCTAACATTAGTATTGCGTATACGCCACAACAACGATTTATGTCTGAACCAGATCGTAAAGTGATTCTAGGATCGAAGTGGCCGACCTTCACCTTACGTCACGAAAAAGGCTGGAATAAAATTTTCTCTTCCGATGTCAACTATGATTTTTTAGATTTCACGATAACTCAAGATTTGATTTTTGGCGTACTCGGGAATTCCAAGTACAGAGTTCAGGCCGGACAATTTGTAAATACCAAGGATTTGAAGTTCATTGATTTTAAACGCTTTCGAGAATCTGAAAATTGGTGGTACTCCTCCCCCTTGCATTCTTTTCAATTGTTGGATACCTCTTTAGCGATCACTAAGTTTTTTGTGGAAGCACATCATATTCACCACTTCAATGGCGCCTTGATTAATAATATTCCACTGGTGAGGGCTTTGCGGGTGCATGTTGTTGTTGGAGGAGGAGTATTATGGGTGAAAGAAAGCAAATTAAGACATGAAGAAATCTTTGCTGGTTTGGAAAGAACCTTTAAGTTGGGCGCGCGAAGACGATTGCGACTAGGCGCTTATGGTGTAGTAGCCAACTCCAGTATAAATTCACCGCAAGTTGGCTACAAATTTTCTATTGATCTTATTGATACTTGGAGTCGAAATTGGCGTTTTTAGCAATCAATGCTTTAAAACAATAGTTCTGCCTTGGTTAAAGTTACTTAGCCATAAATTCCATTAATCCTATCGCCATACTTCTCCAAAATAACTCGTCTCTTCAGCTTCATAGTAGGAGTCAACTCTGCCGCAGATCCATCAGCCTTAGAAGGTTCCCAAGATTGATCAAGCAATACGAACTTCTTAATTTGCTCAATGTGACTAAAGTTAGGATTGTACTGGTCTACTATTTCCTGATATCTGGCAATTACCTTTGGGTCATTAATGGCTTCTGATAAAGAATCCCAATTCATGCCACAGCCACCACACCAATCTTTCAGCGCTTCTTCAGCAGGAACGATCAAAGCAGAAACAAATTTTCGTTTGTCACCAACAACCATCATTTGCTCAATGAGGAAATCTTCTTTGAACTTATTTTCAATAGGTGCTGGAGCGACATATTTCCCACCGGAAGTTTTGAGCAATTCCTTTTTACGATCTGTTATTTTTAGAAACTGATTTCCGTTTTTATCTTTTACAAAGGTACCGATGTCACCTGTGCAAAACCATCGTTCGCCGTCAATATCTCTCATTACTTTAGCCGTCTCTTCTGGTTTCTTGTAATAGCCCATCATGATGTTTGGTCCTTTTGCAAGGATCTCCCCTTCTCCTTCGCGGTATTCTCCCTCGCTACTGTCTATGCGAACATCCACATTCGGAAGGTTCGGACCAACAGTCGTCAACATGGCCTTACCTGGTCCATAACCATTGATGGTTAAGCCCGGACTGGTTTCTGTCAAACCATAGCCTTCTCTAATCGGTACGCCAGCTGCGGAGAAAACCTGCGCCATTTTGACTGGGCAAGGAGCGGCGCCCGTAAGAATGCCTCGTACGTTGCCACCGAGTGCTTCTCGCCATTTACTGAAGATCAGCTTATCTGCAATTTTTCTTTTGATGGCACTTAATCCCGTATAATTTTTGTCGTACTCATAATCTTCAGTCAACTTCAGGGCCCAAAAGAACAGACTCTTTTTCGCTCCGGTTAAGGTTAGGCCTTTGTTGTATATTTTTTCATAAACCTTTTCCAACAGTCTGGGTACGGTAGTGAAAAAATGAGGTTTGATCGCTGCTAAATCTCCATCCGGACCTCCGAGGTTATCCGTACTGGTGTATACTATATTGATTCCGTTGTACATGTTGGAATAGGAAGCGGTTCTTTCGAAAATGTGACAAAGGGGCAGGAAGCTAAGAGCTGTTTCTCCTGCAGTGATAGGCAACAATTCTTTTACATTTTTAGCATTGCTCACTATGTTGGTGTGACTGAGCATGACACCTTTTGGGTTTCCAGTTGTCCCGGAAGTGTAGATGATTGTGGCCAATTCCTCTTCTTTGATTCCCGCCATGATTTCTTGGACTTCTGCCTCTCTTCCTTCCCGGAACATGTCTTTCCAATATTTTCTACCTTCCTGTTTGTCAAAGGTGTAAATATCTAACAAGGTTCCCACATTTTTTTGCGCAGCAGCAACCTTATCATAAAGATCGTCTTTCCCAAGGAAGCAATATTTGATTTCGGCTTCGTTGAAAATGTATTCATATTCCTTAGGGCTGATGGTTGGATATACCGGTACATTGATGGCACCTATTTGTTGTAGCCCAATATCCATGATGCTCCATTCTACCCGGTTGACATAAGCAGCCAGCGCAATTTTATCCCCAGGTTTTACACCCATTTCCAAAAGGCCACAGCTGACCTGCATGGCCATGTCTATAATTTCATCGGTATTATAATATACCCATTTGCCATTTTCTTTTTGTCCGAATGATTTTTCCTGTGGAAAATTTTCCTTTTGGTAATAGATGAAGTCGAAGAGTCTGGTTACTGTCATGATGCGCTTTTTTAATAATACTGAGCTAAGGCTTTAGCAACTGCCATATATTGAATTAGATATGTGTTGAGAGACTTACGAATACAAATCCTCAATCTCTTTTTTATATTTATCAACAATAAAATTACGTTTTAATTTTAAAGTTGGTGTGAGTTCACCGGAATCGGTACCCCAGTTCTTATGCAATAAAGTGAATTTTTTTATTTTTTCCGCATTGCTGAGCGAAGTATTTATTCCTAATATGATACTTTCGATAAATTGAACCACCTTAGGATTGATGGCCATAAATTGGGGAGCAGTCCAATGAACTTTATTTTCTTTGCACCATTCCTCCAGTTTTTGATAGTTAGGAACCAGCAATGCTGACACAAAAGGCCGATGGAAACCCAGAATCATTGCATGCTCAAGATAAGGAGAAGTCGTTACTTTCTGCGCAATAAAATCAGGAGCGATATATTTTCCAGCGCTGGTTTTGAAAATATCTTTCTTTCGACCCGTTATTTTTAAGAAGCGTTTATGAACAAAAGTGCCCACATCACCGGTATGAAACCAACCATCTTCGTCTATAACCTTTGCAGTCTCTTCTGGTTTTTTATAATAACCTAACATTACGTTTGGTCCCTTTGCTAAAATTTCTCCGTTCTGGTTTTCATCAGGCGAATCTATTTTAATACGGACTCCTGGTATCGGAATACCAACTGTTCCAAAGTGGACGCCTCCTGGATCAAAACGATTAAAGCAAAGAGCAGGAGAAGTTTCTGTCAAACCATATCCTTCTCTAATTCGAATACCTGCGGCTTCAAAAAGACGACCCAACTCCGGTTGTAAAGCTGATGCGCCCACTAAAATGCCTTCAACTCGTCCGCCTAATTTTCGCCTCCATTTTCTATAAATTAAGAGATCCACAAAAAACAATTTCAAGCGATATGTAAGTGAGACTCGCCCATCATCAGGATAATCTGAACCTACTCGTAAAGCCCAATGTATGATCTTCTTTCGTAGCCCTCCCTTTTGATGAGCCACTTGCTCCATAGAATCGTACATTTTTTCGATTATTCGAGGAACCGAAGAAAAGTAGTGTGGGCGTACTTCTTTGATGTTTTCTTTTAGGCTATCTATAGATTCCGCATAGTGAATAGAAGCCCCAACCGCGATATAAGCATAAGTGACTACTCGTTCTAAAACATGACTAAGTGGTAAAAAACTAATAGTGGTTTTGTCACAATTAATAGGAACTAAAGCAATTGTTGCTTTTATATTGCTGATGATATTTCGATGGGAAAGCATGACGCCTTTGGGTTGGCCACTAGTTCCAGACGTGTAGATTATGGTTGCTAAATCATTCTCGGAAATGTGTTGTTTTCTTTTGGTAATTTCTTGAAGATGTTCATCGTTTATTTCTGGTAAAATACTTTCCCAATGGGGGATGAATTCTAGTTTTTTAAAGCTGTAAATATGCTTTTGTAAGTCTTTGTTTTTTTGTGCAGAAAAGACCTTGTCATACAAATGCTTATTGTTGCAGAAAACGATCTGCACCTCTGCATCTTCTAAAATATATTGCATGTCCTCGACTGAGGCAGTTGCATGAATGGGAACAGGAATTAATCCGATTTGCTGGGCTCCAAAATCTACAAAATTCCACCAAGGGTTTCCAATTTCAGAAATAATAGCAACGCTGTCTCCCTTTTTTAAGCCCAGACCTAAGAAGGCAGCACTAACGCGATTAATCCATTCTAAGCACTCTGCAGTGGAAAAAGAACGCCATTTTTTCTCTTCCATCATAGCAACTGCAGTAGGCTGTGGAAAGCGGGCCATCTGATGGGAAAAGAGATCAAATATTTTATGGTAATCCATTTGGACGTTCTATAGTAAGCTTAAAGATAATTATTCGTAATGAATAATTATACAAAAACATGAGTCATGCGAATCACTAGTAAAAAAAGAAGCATAAAAAGCTAAGTTT
>CAZDTI010000580.1:0-4941 GCA_964508085.1 uncultured Saprospiraceae bacterium
ATATTCAAGCTAGCAATCACTTTCAAATGGAAGCCTAGATTTTCTTTTACTTTTTGATGGCAATACAGATCGTATAGTGCAAAAAGACAAGGAAGAAAGGCGAGGAAATAAAGGGTTGAACGAGGGACTCCGAAAAACGTTTCCAATTGGACTAAAACAATACCTAAAAGAAAAATAGATAGTAAAGCACCTAAGCCATCCAATAGGAAAAGTTTCCGAGGATTAGAGGAAAGCGAATTTACTAGGTTAGAAATTTTAGGAATCAACATCCGCATATAGCTTGATTTTAAATACAAATGATAAATGGTGATTTAGCGATATCACCAATTAAATCTACATCCATCATCTCTAATATGCTATCGCCACGATTTATAACCGTTGTTCCTGTAGACTTAATGATTGTCATTTTTTCAAATGGAAACCCCTTCCTTAATTCGTCCATCGATGTTTTGATGAAAACTGATTTAACCTCCGGATATTCTAGATGAAGACGTAATTTATGGTCTTTTATTAGTTCTAATAATTCTGGTTTGATTATTCTTTTCTCCTCAAATTCAATAATAACTTCGGCAGAACCAGAATAGCAATTTTGGATGTGTAATAGATTGTCATTACTATCACTACAGTTAGATAAGCAAATTAAAAGGAAAAACAGGAGAATGATTTCTTTCACAATATGAAAATTACATAGTTTATTAGATTCTGATTCCATAATTAATCAAAAAGAGAAGAACCCACAAAAGTAAGCCCTTCTCCTTTTTATAACATATTTTTTACGTATCTAAAGTCGAAACCTCCCTAAAGCAGGAGGTTTACATTTACCCCTAAAAGTTTAAATAGATACACAGCAAACCTACACCTCCAAGTACTATCGTATAAGGAAAAGCCATTTTAACCATCTTACCATAAGACAATCCGATCAATGGAGCAATGGAGGAGGTCAGCAAGAAAAGAAATGCAGCCTGACCATTTGGTGTAGCTACACTTGGTAGGTTGGTACCTGTATTAATTGCAATAGCTAGCTTTTCTAATTGCTCTCTAGAGATAATACCATTGTCAAAAGCTTCTTTCACTTCTCCAATATAGACCGTAGCTACAAAGACATTATCACTTATCATAGACAGTATACCATTTGCCAAGTAAAACATAGCTGGTTGTTGACCTGGTTCTAATGAAAGTGCCCAGTCGATAATCGGCTTGAAAAGGTGCTGGTCATGGATCATTGCGACGATTACAAAGAATACGACAATTAATCCGGTAAAAGGCAATGCTTCTTCAAAGGCTTTACCCAATTGATGTTCATCAATAATCCCCATAAATGCAGTCTGGAAAATAATTAAGGCAAGGCCTATAAATCCTACTGGGGCTACGTGTAAAGCCAATCCCGCTATCAATAATAAACCACCTATTGCTTGTACGATGAGTCCGTATGATTCTTTCTCCGTTCTTTTAGCTTCTGTTTCTATCGTATAGTTTTCAATAATTGACCGGGCTACATCGGGTAGCGCTGCACCATAGCCAAGTATCTTTGTTTTTTCTAAAAATACGGTAGTCAACATTCCGCAGAAGAATACAGGAACAGAGACAGGTGCCATCCGCCAGAAAAATTCTATAAAGTCCCAGCCCATTTTTTCTCCAATGAGCAAGTTTTGAGGTTCGCCTACTATCGTCGCAACACCACCTAAAGCAGTTCCGACTACACCATGCATAACCAATGACCGGAGAAAACTTTTAAATTGATCCAGGGTTTCACCACTCAATTCTTTACGATCTAACACTCCACTTTCATCATAATCTTTTGAACTGGAATGTATTTTATGATAGACGCCATAGAACCCAGTCGCTACGCTGATAAGGACTGCTGTCACGGTCAACGCATCTAAGAAAGCGGATAGAATGGCCGCTAAAAAAACGAATAGAAGAGACAAGATTGTTTTGGAGCGTACTTTAATAAATACCTTACTGAAAATATACATGAGTAAGGGTTTCATAAAGTAGATACCAGCCACCATAAATACAAGTAGGAGTACGACTTCTAAATTGGTGACGACTTCTTGGTAAGCGTGCTTAGGAGTGGTAAGCTGGAGAGCGACCGCTTGTATCGCCAATAATCCACCGGATTGTAAAGGATAGCACTTTAGTGCCATAGCAAGTGTGAAAATGAACTCTCCGATGAAACACCAAGCGGTTATCACTGGCCCTAAAACGAAGTAGGAGAATATATTGAAAATAAAGAAAAAGATCATCGTCTTCTTGAACCAGGAAGGACTATTGCCTAGGAAGTATTTAAACATAGTTAGTGGTGGGTATTTTTAGATGATTAAAGCTGGAATATCCTGTTTTTTGGAGGTCGTCTTGTGATCGCGCCAAAAATAGTAGAATTATGGGAGAATATGTAATTTTTGACTCCTTCCTTGAAGCCATTGTTTTAACAGGAAAAGAATTGTAATTTTGCAGCTGATTTAGAACTGATCCTGACAAAAGAAAGAATTGTTTTAGTTTATTGGTGAAAGTTCTGGTATAGTTTACACAAAATATTAACATTCAGCAATTTATAAAGAACAGATGGTAAAAATAGGTAATATAGATTTAGGGGAATTTCCATTGTTACTGGCTCCAATGGAGGATGTTAGTGATCCGCCATTTAGAGCACTTTGTAAGCAACATGGAGCGGATATGATGTATACGGAGTTTATTTCGGTAGAAGGCTTGATACGAGATGCACATAAATCGGTTCAAAAATTAGACATCTATGATTACGAACGTCCAGTAGGTATTCAGATATTTGGGGCAGAGATAGACTCCATGATGCGGGCGGCGGAAATTGTAGAAGAAGCGAAGCCTGAAGTACTAGATATTAATTTTGGCTGCCCTGTTAAGAAAGTAGTTTGCAAAATGGCTGGAGCAGGCATCCTACAGGATATCGACAGAATGGTGAAGTTGACAGATGCTATTGTAAAATCTACAAACCTACCAGTAACCGTCAAAACGAGGCTGGGCTGGGATGATGAAACAAAGTATATCGAAGAAGTTGCAGAGCGTTTGCAGGATGTTGGAATAAAGGCATTGGCAATTCACGGAAGAACCCGAAAGCAAATGTATAAAGGGGAGGCGGATTGGTCTCTAATTGGTAAGATAAAAGAAAACCCAAGAGTACATATTCCTATTTTTGGAAATGGGGATATTAATAGCCCTGAAAAAGCATTGTTATACAAGAATCGTTACAATGTGGACGGAATAATGATTGGCCGTGCTAGTATTGGTAATCCTTGGATTTTTAGAGAAATCAAACACTTCTTCGCAACTGGAGAAATATTGCCTCCACCTACCTTTAAAGAAAAAGTAGCAGCTGCCCGCCAACACTTGAAACATTCTATTGAATGGAAAGGTGCTAAACTAGGAATCTTGGAAATGCGTAGACATTACACCAATTATTTCCGCGGTTTGCCCCATGTTAAGCCTTATCGTCAACGTCTTGTTACAACTAATAATCCTGATGATGTTTATGCGGTAATGGAGGAGATGGAATATGTTTTTGGAGGGGAAGAAGTGCAGGCAGGTGCGAAGTTGGATATTATGAAGACGTGATTTGCGAACTCTATTAAATTTGATTTACTTTTATAGAGACAGGTGTTCAATTTATTGAAAAAACAAATTTGAACACCCGCTTATCATAAACTAACACACTACTAATTTCTCGACCCACTTTCTTCCATTTTGGTAGAAAGTAATTGTGTACACTCCTGAGACTAACCTTCGTAAATCCAACAGTTCTATCGGCAAGGGTTTCATATTTGTATAGACTATTTTCCCAATAGAATTGGAAATGGTAAAGCGCGTTGGGGTCTGGGTACCAAAATTTAAAGTCAAAAGCCCGTCTGTAGGATTAGGATAAATAGACACCTCGTTCTTAACCTGCTCCGAAAGTGAAACGTTGAATACAGATATGCTAGCCGAGCTTTCACAACCAAACTCATTTGCGACGGTCACCTCGTATATTCCGTTGACGGAAGGAGTGAGAGTAGAAGAAGTGGCACCCGGAATAATCACACCATCTAAAAACCATTGGTAACTCGTAAAGCCGAAGTCTGATACCAGTGTGCCCCCATCGAGGTTTGTAAACACTACATTAACGTCAGGAATTGGGTTGACGGTGAAAACGATAGAATTACTAGATACAGGGTTGGGATTAGAGCAGATATTACTACTTTCTACTTCAACGAGTATAACATCATTGTTAGCTAATGTAGTAGAATTAAAGGTAAGACCACCTTCCTGAGCCAGCTGTCCGTTCAGAAACCATTCTACATTGGGAGCACTTCCCGTGTTTTCGACATTAGCAAGGATAGAAACACTATCATTCTGGCATATTTCTTCCGTGCTGGTAATTAGGCTTACAGAGGCGGTAACATTAGGCAGGATTATTAGCTCAAAATCAGCTACCGCACTAGGGCAAATGCCATTTTCAGAAATGGTATATTGTAGGGTAACAATGGTCGAGTCAATCACTTCCGGAGCTGTAAATGTAGTCTGATTAATTTCTCCTGCTCCTAATAATTGCAAGGTACCTCCTGCTGGAAATGGATTTAATACCAGACTAGTTCCACTACATATTTCTTCAGGTAGACCAATGAGGCTTGGGTTTGGACAGGTTCTTATTTTAGTTACGAATCCCGTTTCGTTTTCTTGTGTGCTTTGAAACCCATTTAAAAAGATACCGTCAGGAGACTGGGTGACTCCTGCTATATATACGATACTGGCTTCGTCTATATGCATGCCTCGTGCTAAATCATTATTAGAGCCACCGCAATAGCTCCCCCAGAGCCTATCTCCTGACGGTGTAAAACTAACAATGTATGCATCTGAACCTCCACCACCAAAGCTATTTTGGAAACCTTGCGATGCGATGCCCGATTGACTATTAGTTACTCCTGCCATATA
>CAZDTI010000581.1:0-4934 GCA_964508085.1 uncultured Saprospiraceae bacterium
TCTTCCATTCGTGCATTCAGGCCATCCCAGACTTCGGCAGAAGGCTCCTCATTAAAGCCATCCATGGATCGGTTGAAAAAATCTTCTATGTTGTTTTTACCTGACATTTTTTATGGAAACAATTTTATACGTTACTATACATTTTTTGCAAGCGCAGCCCCCAGCCCCTAAAGGGGAGCATCCACCCGCTTAGCATATCGGTGGAAATAAAGGTTGATTTTGAAAAATGAATAGTAGTTTAAACAATTTTATAGTATTTGAAACATTCAATCTTCTTTAAATTCTCTTTCTAAAATTTTCCTCAGCTTACTTCTGGCCCTCAAATAATGGGAGCGTAATGTTGCTTCATTCGATCCCAGCTTTTGGCTTATTTCTCTAAAGGAATACCCTTCCATAGCCCTCAAATTGAAAACGGTCTGATAAGGGTCCGGTAATTGTTGAATCATCTTAATAATTGCATTAGCCCTGTCTTTTTGAGAAAAGTCTAAGATCAAATTTGGATCATCGGGAAGCACTTCTGATAGTTCTGCGAATTCCATTTTTCTATATTTTCTAATGTGCATCAAAGCGGTATTAACCATCACTTTACGCATCCAGGCCCGAAGCACGCCTTCACCAGACCAACTTTTCAAGTCTTTGAAGATTTTGTAAAAGCCTTCTTGCAGGATGTCTTCGGCTTCCACCTTGCTCTTCGCATAACGCAAACAAACACCATACAAAAACACTTTATACTCATTGTATAAAAGATACTGTGCTTTGCGATCTCCTTTGATGCAGGCCCTAATTATCTTCTGTTCTGTATTTTGGTTTTTATCCAAGGTTGTGGTTGTTTCTTCTATTGGTGCAGAAAAATTGATCCTTGTTGCAAGGAAAGAAATATTTTTTGGAATACCCTTAAATAGTACCCCACTCCTACTGAACGATTCTTTATTATTTTTTGTAGTCAAGGAGTACAATCTATTACGTGACTTCACTACCTTCGCGCATGCTAAAAAATCCCACGAAGCTTTATACCATTCCTTTCATCCTACTTTGCCTGAGTAACGTTCTATTCGCTGGTAGCTTCAACATGATTATTCCTGAATTGCCTGCCTTTTTGACTTCTATGGGTGGTGGTGATTACAAAGGGTTGATCATTGCTCTGTTTACCCTGTCGGCTGGTTTGTCCCGACCGATTAGTGGGAAGTTGACGGACTTGATTGGGCGAATACCGGTTATGATTATCGGGGCTTTGGTTTGTGTCGTGTGTGGTTTGTTATATCCTTTGTTACTTACAGTGTCGGGGTTTCTATTTCTTCGTTTTTTGCATGGTTTTTCTACTGGTTTCAAACCAACAGCTACGGTTGCTTATGGGGCAGATATTGTTCCGGTGCATCGTAGAGGAGAGGCAATGGGGATGATGGGAGTTAGTGCGAATCTTGGGGCTTCTATGTTTCCGCCGCTAGGTAGCTTTTTGACCAATCACTATTCGCTGAACGCCATGTTTTATGTCTCTTCTTTGTTGGCGTTCCTTTCTATTCTTATTTTATTGGGATTGAAGGAGACTTTAGCTGAACCGCAACCATTTCGTTTTTCAATGTTGAAATTGAACTCCTCAGAGCTCATTGAGCGGAAGGCTTTGCCGGTTGCTTTCGTTGCTCTTTTTGTGTACATGCCTTTTGGAATTTTGTTGACGATTTCGCCGGATCAAGCGGACTTTCTGGGTTTCTCCAATAAGGGATTACTCTTTTCAAGTTTTACTATTTTTGCAGTAATGTCGAGATTGGTGGCAGGACGTGTTTCTGATCGCTATGGTCGGATTCCGGTTATTAAAGTTTCCATTTTAGCAGTTTGCGCTTCTCTGATTTATCTGGGTTTGACGGATAGTCAATTGGACTTAATGTTAGCCGCGGGGGCTCTCGGTTTTTCTACGGGGATTGCTTCGCCTGCGGTTTTTGCTTGGGTGATTGACATTAGTCCGGAGGAACGGAGAGGGCGATATATGGCCACGGTGTATATTGCGCTGGAGGTTGGTATTGGCGTTGGTGCTTTGTTTTCTGCTTGGTTGTTTGATAATGATCCTGGTAATTTTCCGATAACGTATTTTATCTCAGCAGCTTTGATTTTGATAGCGGGGGTTTATTTGCAATTTTTTTACAAAGGAGAAAAACGATAACCTAACATAAAAATGAGTACCAAAGGATATTTAAAGGTTAGTGAAAGCCAATCCATCTATTACGAACGGATGGGCGATTTCAATAAACCAAGTATTATCTTTCTGCATGGTGGACCTGGATTAGGCTTTAATGATCGAGATAAAGAATTATTCGACTTTAGTAAATGTAATGTTTTATTCTACGATCAAAGAGGGAGTAAAAGAAGTAAACCAAAAGGGAGTATCGAGGCAAACACCTCTGATGATCTTGTACAGGACCTCAACTTAATAATAAAGCATTTCCATATTTCAAAGCCACTCTTGGTGGGTGGCTCCTGGGGTTCTACTTTGGCTTTACTTTATTCCATTGCTTATCCAAATCAAGTTCGAGGAATGGTGCTAAGGGGATTATTTTTAGCGGACAAAGAGAGTCGGTCATTTTTTGAGCAGGGTGGAATAAAAGATCAATTTCCAAAAATCTGGAGTAGATTTAAAAGTCCGTTTAAAGATTATTCGGATGAAGAGGTTATGAGCCAATACCATAAAGGAATTCTCAGTAATACTTCTGATGCTAGGGCACTTTCTCTCGCGCTTAATTTGTATGGGATGTCTGTGAATGATCCAACCCTTAAAGTAGAAGCTGCGCTTGAGAAAATTAAAGATTCGAATCATTTAGCAAAGTCAACCATACTAAGTCATTATTCTCAAAACGACTTTTTCATACCTGACAACTTCATCAAAAACAACTTAAGCCAAATAGAAAAGACGCCAATAAAAATAATTCATGGGAAGAATGATTATATCACTTTGATAAAGTTTGCGAGGGAAATTGCCGCGCAATATGAGCACATCGAATTGATGGAGACAAACGAGGGGCACTCTGCTTATACGGAAGAAAATAAAAGAAGAATTAGGGAGGCGATTTCGGATATGATTTTATGATGTGCTTGATAATTTTTCTGTAACAATGGTCTTTTATCGTGAAAATGTATTGCTCTTTTTATGCGGATTTTAAACACATAGGCACATCCTTCTTCTGTCATTCCGAGTGAGCAAAGCGAATCGAGGAAGTAATAGTTCACATAGTAATTTACTTCCGCCTGAAGTCGGACAGGTTCAGTAAATTTTACATAGTTCACAAAGGAGGAGCGTAAACAAACCTTTGAATATAGCCTTACCCAAACACCACTTCCAAGACACTCAAAGCATTCAACTCTGTCAGTCCCTCTATATGGAGTTTATAATATTTCACCAGTTCTTTCAATAAAAATTTCCGATCTTCTTTTGACATTTTCACTTCATGGCACTTCGAAATGTCACAATGTAATAATTCATCTAATAAGGCAGCAAAATGCGGTTGCAAGGAATGGGTGGATTCGGCCGTTTCTACGAATACGCCTTCTTGTAAATCAAAAATGGATGTCGCCTCGGAATAACGGCCGCCTGGCATAAAACCCAAGTGCGCGCAGTACTGCAACATAAACCAAAGGTGTATATTTTTTGCGGGAGCGGTTGTTTGATCTAAGAATAGAAAGAAGCTGTGGAGGAAATCAAAAAGCTCTTCTTGCTCTCCGGGTTCTCTCAATGTTTTTTGTAGTAATTCTGTTATGAAGGTTCCGACAGCACCTTTACTGAGATTAAAAGGAATGGATTCATAAAGGTATTCTGAACTGAGCTCTTTGGTGCGACATAGGCTTTTGTCGTCTCGGTGGTAGGCGACCATGTTGAGGAGGTTCATGGGTTGGAGGAGGCTGGCGGCTACCTGTGGTTTGCGGGAGCGGACGCCGCTTACGATGTAGGAACGAAGGCCTTTTTCCTCGGTGAAGACGTCCATGATGACGGAGGTTTCGGAGTATTTTATGGCGCGGAGGACGATGCCTCGGGTTTTTATGAGCATGGGTGGTGGTTAAGCTCTGTCGTTAATGGCATTTTCACTTTGGAGTTTTTTTATTATTCTATCCTTCTATCAAAATGCTTTTTACTTTAGTTCCAAGCATATCTACTGAGCAAGAATGTTGTAAGTCATTATCCGCATAAAAAAAATATTCCATTCGAATGTGGTCTCATCACAGTTTGGAATATATAAATACTCAAGGCTAATTTCTTTTTTGAAGTTGTGAATTTCAAAGTTATCATCCCAGTTTTTAACGATTTTCTCTATTTCAGGTTGAATTATATTGATCAAAAAATCATAGTTATTTTCAATCCATTTGAAAAATTTAATTTGCTTATCATCAGGAGTTATTTCTTTTTTTTCAAGTCCAATTTCAACAATACTATTCGTTGGCCCAAAAAGCCTTCTACATTCATAATAGTCTCCAGTATCAAGCATTTCTCCGAAGAAAGGGTCTTGAATTTTTACTGTTTTTCCAAATATGAATTCTACTATTTTCTGAATATAACTCATTCTTCTCATAACAGTTAACTACTAGCTAGCTGTCTTTTATAATTGTATCTGGTTTGTATAATTTTGTATCTCTGGCTTCACGATAGAAAGCTATCACAGTGTTCTTTAAAGATTTTTCCGAAAATTTGATGCTTTTTTACTTTTGTGTGTTCCATTACATTTCCAGCTTTAAAACTTTTTAAATTAATTCTCAAACAAATAAAACAATCAAGTTAAGACTTAAATTGACCCAACACTATCATAAAACATAACAATCTAGTGTTCCCCTCAAACAAAATGCCGCAACATAATAATCTCCCGCTCACTCAAAAACCGCCACCGCCCCCTCGGCAAATCCTTCTTCGTCAACCCCGCCAAATACGTCCGATCCAACTTCTTCACCGTATAGCCTAA
>CAZDTI010000582.1:0-4902 GCA_964508085.1 uncultured Saprospiraceae bacterium
AAAACCTCTTTTGAAAGCTTTATTCGATACAAAAAACATAAATAGTCTACCTAGAATAGGACTCCCCCATATTTTTGCCATTTTGTGCCACTCAAAATTCCTATCAGTTACCGTATTCATTAATAATAAGCCTTTTACTCGGTTATGATTTTCGCTCGCCCAAGACATTGCCAATGTAGCACCGATATCGTGGCCGACCAGAATGATCTCTTCACTCTTAACATTTTTAGAAATCCATTCATTTAGGTATTGTACCTGAGATGCAAGAGAAAAGTCAAAACCTTTAGGGACTTGTCCTGTCAGCCCAAATCCAGGCATATCCATTGCCAGGCAGGTGTGATTTTTTAATAAAGAGATGGTTTTATTCCATTCTGCTTTGTGATCTGGTCCACCGTGAAGAAAAACGATTGTTTTCATTTTTGATGTTTTTAATTGAGAACTGCCTATAAATTCTAGCTTTTCCTTTTCTGAAATGCTCATTGAATCGAGATATTCTACAGATTGACCTCTCAGGTTTTGGTAAAAACCAATATTCAATATTACGAGCATATATAACTTCCAATTTATATGCTGAACCATTATTTATACTTTGATTTAAGTACAAATTTAGCATTCAATACATGTGAAAACGATAACAAATGTTTAGGCTTTCAGATATTCAGCCTTTCTTTAATCGACTTAGGTGCACAGGTGTAATCCCTAGATATGACGCAATCATGTGTTGAGGCACACGATTATGAATGTTTGGAAATACATTAGAAATGTTGTCATAACGTTCTTTTGGTGTTCGATTATACAAATCGAGTATTCGATTATTTTGATAGATAAAATAGTATTCAGCGATCAACCGCCCTAGTTTCTGGCCTTCATTTAGATTTTTATAACTCCATTCGATTATCGATCGAGGCAATATGACAACTTAAGTCTTTTCGACAGCCTGAAGTGCTTTTACCGCTGGTTGCTTAAGAATAAAGTGCGAATAGTCAGCAATGAAGTGATTTTCTAAAGCAAAATGCATGGTGTGCTTATTACCTGATGAATCAACTATTGATAATCTAACTAGTCCCTTATTAATAAAAATAATTTCGTTTGGAATTACTCCTGATGGAGTGACTATTTCATTCCGATTAAAAGTCTTAGTAGTAGCATCATTAAGAAGATTGTTTAATTCATCTTGTGAAACCGAAATCATTTGCTTTATAGCTTTTATAATCTGCTCCATTTACTAATTTCAGAGTTATTCCGTATTACTATATTCCAGGACCCTTGCCCCCTAATTCCAGCAAGTTTCCCCCCTAGATTAAGAGGGGTCAATAAAGATATAAAACTTGTACTAGTGTGAATATTTTAAGCTTGCCCCCCTTTATATTTTTTGTAATTCCTGCAAGCTGCCCCCTTTGCTGAGGTGGAGTGGTTTTTCAAAAATACTTCTAATAACTTCTTCTCAGACTTTTTCCATTCAGTTCTATCCTAGAAAAGCTACTCAAAGCATGTCGTCCAAAACCATCTATTATGACTAGTTTCTGTTTTTCTCTAGTGCAGTTTTAAATTCCAACGATACTTGAGGAGTCAATATGCGTAGTCATCTTCTTTTCGCCATATTTCGTCTTCGCCATAGCCAACTTTTTCATTTGGAAGAGTTACTGCATATCGCCTAGCATATTCATCCCAGTCACCTATCAACTCAGTAAGTTTAGCTGCTTGAATTGATGCTAAATCAATTAATTGGGAGGGATCTTCTTTGAGATTATATAGTTCCCATACTCCTTTCCCATATGGCTCATCATATAACTCTGCTTTCCAATTGGCTTTTAGTACAGCCCTTCGACCATACAATTCCCAACAATGAGCTTTATCACTTCTGTGAGCGTATTTACGTTTACCAGTTAACCAATCTGTGAGGGATTCTCCATCCATCGGATAGATTTTTCTGCCATTGAAAAAGGTATCAGGATGCTGCACTTCTGCAAAATCTAAAATGGTTGGTGCCAAGTCTTTTACGGAAATAAATTCATTGATGACTTTTCCAGCATGAATTGTCCATTTTGGGTAAGTGATGATTAAGGGAGTTCTAACCCCTCCTTCAGTCGCAAAGCCTTTGTACCATTTAAAGGGTAAAGAACTAACCTGAGCCCAGGAAGGACCTGTGAAAATATAGGAGTTTTTCCTGCCCAGATTCTCCAGGCTATTGTCAAAGTTGTCAGCAACCCATTCTCCTGTGTCCACAATGTTGTTAATGTTATTTCCTTCCGCACCATTATCAGACATAAAAATGATGAGGGTATTATCATATTGATTGATTGATTTAAGGTGTTCCATTAGTTTACCAATGTTCACATCTAATCTTTCAACCATTGCAGCATATACTTCCATGGTTCTGGAAGTCTTTGCTTTTTCGTCGCTATTCAGTTCTTCCCAAGGAATTACATTAGGTGTGAGTTTTGGGATTGGAGCGTTTTCAGGTATGACCCCCATTTTTTTTCCTTGTGCCATGCGCTCCGCTGTTAGCAACTCATACCCTTCATTGTATCGCCCTTTGTACAGGTCAATGTATTCGTCCGGCACCTGGAGTGGCCAATGAGGTGCGGTATAGGCTAGGTAAGAGAAAAAGGGTTTGTTTTCTTTCGCACTCTCAGAGATATATTCCATGGCCTTTTGGGTATAAAAATCAGAGGAATAGAAACCATTGGGGAGTGAATCTACTAATCCACTATCCTCAAAATAAAGTGACTTCCCGTAGAAGGAAAACATTGGCTGCATATCATCAAAATGACCTGCACCGCCTTGGAGTATTGAAAAAGATCGGTCAAAACCTCGCTTATCAGGCCATAATTCAGGATTATCGGCAGGGAAGGCTTGATGCCATTTTCCAGCGATAGAAGTATGGTAACCACTTTCTTGGAGCAGCCTAGGGAAGGTCACTACATCAAAATTTAAATGCCCTTCATAACCTCGTACTCCTTTTTGGTTTTCTGCCCAATCGCCTTCCATGGTTCCATAACCGTTCCGATGACTATCTACGCCAGTCAATAACATGCCTCTAGTAGGTGAACATGTCGGAGCAGTGTGGAAAGAGGTGCATAGTAAACCATTGGCAGCCAACTTATCCAGATTTGGAGTTCTAATTTCACTACCGAAACATCCTAAATCGGTAAAACCTAAATCGTCCGCGACAATTAGTACAATGTTAGGCCTAGTCTGCTTTTGTACTTTTTTTCCTTGCTTACAGCCATAAGTAAGAAGTAAGAATGAGATTATGATTAAGGTAAGAGCTTGTTTATTTTGCATAACATTGGCATATAACGGATCGGGCACCTCGTCACTACTAACGAAGTAGCTCCTTTAGTTTGTATTTTTTTTATAAGGCTTAGTTTCGTGTTTTAGTCAATCCATTCTAGCGTCATCTAATATTTTCAATCGGTTACAATTTTCTATGTAAGATAGTTCGTTTTTTTAGTCCAAATGTATTAAATGTCTGAGATCTTATTTTCTGACATTCGTGCCATTTTTTGGTAGAATGAATTTGGGTTGGATGAAATTCGCAAATTTTATTGCGATACTTTTAAGTATCATTGAAGAACTCTGCCAACTTTAACGAAGATCATCAATCATGGTGTGATATCTATAAATGAATATGACCTCGGTAGGATGCTTTTCAATGCAAATCTAGTTTCTGTAGAAATGCATTGGTCTATAGTATTACTATTTGTTGCTACCATATAATTCCGTATTAATTATTTCAATAGCCTTTTCTAGCGCCGGGTCTATATTTTCTTTAATATTTTCAATTGTTGGGGAAACCTTATAGTGAGGAATTATACCTATTCCTTGCACTGCAGTTGAGTCTGCATGAGTAACCTTCGAAGTTGTAAAGACAACATTGATGTTTTTATTCAACTTTATTTTGGAAGACAATGCACAAGACCCAGCTGTATTTTCACCTATTAACAATATTTCATCAGCATCATAGTAGGGTAGTATCGATCTTTCTGGCGCGCTAAGAGTTCTGTCATCTACCAGGAAGACTAATTTTGCAAAGGTAGTATCTAGTCCACTCAATTTTCCTTCTAAGAGCAAATCACTTTTGCTAAAGGTCATATTATATTGATGAGGATAGGGGATTATTGATGTTTGATCAATATTGCTGGAGACCTCTTTTTTTGTTCTAAGGCTGCTAAGTAAAGATACTATTCCCCAACCATTATCGCCTTTTCTTGCATCGACAATAAGATATTCATATTGATTTACATCTTGGATCAAATCATTAACTTCGGTTGTCGTTGTTTTTACCTTTCCGAATAGCTTTTTTAGGCTACTACTGATGTAGCCTATATCTTTGCTTATTTTTATGAAGTCAAATTTTTCCTGTGAAAATTTGTCCTTCAAATTGTGAAAGTCCCTTGAATTTAAAAGGTTTATATTTCGTAAATGGCCATCACTTGTTTCAATTGTGCAATACTCTTTTTGATTATTATATTTTAGTAATTTTTTCAATATTACGTTAATGGTGTAATTCTGATTACCGAAGTCATAAATTTCATTTAATCTTCGGATTTCGCTTAAAACATTTACCCCATCAATATTTTCGATAATGTCACCCTTTTTTAATTTTGAATTTTTAATAAATATTTTTGTGACGACAGCTTTACCTTCTATGTAGCGCATCTCAAAGGGTAGATGCTTCTTTGATTTATTATTCCTCGTCAAGGCGCAATGAGGGTCTTTTAAAAAAGATAACATCCAATTAATGATCTCAAAATGTGTTAAATCATGTGATTTTGGCTTAAGCGTCATTTCTACGGCACGCGTTAACACAGTTTGCCATTCAGCTTTTAGTCCATCCGTAAAATAAGGATAGCTATGTTCAATTATATTCCAAACTTTTCCTATTTCAAATAAAAG
>CAZDTI010000583.1:0-4897 GCA_964508085.1 uncultured Saprospiraceae bacterium
TCGGACAAGGTGGAAAACTATGACCAGCTCCAATTACAATATCCGTTGCAAAATGAAATTTCCAAGATTTCTTGTGTATGTCTAAGCCAATGAATAACTTAGCTGTGGAAGTGGGAACTTGTGTACTCATGATTATTGGTATTTTTATTTGTACTCAAGTTACTGCTTTTTCATAGATGCTATATGGTGCGACGAGAAAGTCGCTTTTCAATACTGTTAAACCAAAGATTAACAATATTCTTACGTAAGTTATTCAATTTGGATTTAACCCTATGTACTACCATAGGTTTTCTACTTTGGGGTGCGTCACTAGCAATGGTGAGGTGCTAAGCCCGAAGGACAATCGAACCCTTAAAAAGAGAATTCGTCAGAGTAATCTCAAAGCTGCAAGTCCGCTGCGGTGAGGGTGGTGAAACGGACGGTATGTGTAAAATACTTGAATCACTGTAAGCCTCGTTAGCGTGATACAGCGAAATGGACTTAGCTGGTTTTCTGTTGTATGGAAAGTCGGTGGCGCTGTGAACAAAATGTTGAGAGGTATGGGTAAAGGTTTCGTGTATACCTTTACGTAATCACTATTTCTGGCTCTTTTTTTTTAGAAGAATCGGATGAAAATTCCTCCGGGGTAAAGTTGGACACTAACCCGTCTAGTATTTTAAAGTGGAACCTGCCCTGACAATTGTCGGCAGGCAGGCTCGGTAAGCCTTTAGCGTTCTTTTTTTTTAAGAAAGAGTAGGAAGGAAGTAATTCGAGACGATTGCGTTGCAGGTAAGGGATGCTGAAAAAAGCGAATGTCTTGTTGTAATGACAGGAATAGGAGTTGAGATTCTTTTTGTAGTAAGACAAAAAGAATCGATATTACTTCCAGTGAAAACTGTGCTGACTTTCTATGTTTGTCAAATGACAAGCTTGCAGGTGCTCAATTACGAGAGGCTAAAATGAAGTACATTATCAAGGAAAGCAAAAGAAACGAAGCAAATCTCAGTTAACTGATTTGTCAAAGTTGTGCGCCTTGATCGATGTCAAAAACCACGAAGGTTCATCGACTGAATGAAATTCGGGGTATTCGTAAGTATTATGTTTTAGTATTATCGTAAAGTCTAGTATCTTGCAGAGGCTAGATGCGCTGACCAAGGCGTTATGAGTGCTTGAGCTGTGTGCTGGGAAACTAGCATGCACGGTTCTGAGGGGGGAACGGGGCGTGAGCCCCTGACCTACCCGACGTCATATGCGAAAAAAAAATTGCGCCTGCGGCGCAATCCCTTTTTTCGCATACGACGCGCCCCCGCGGTCGTTCTCCATCAGAAAAAAACCAACAAGCTTAGAAAAAGATTGTAGTAAGAGTTTAAGAAAATAAATAAAACGATTTCGGAGTTAATAATTAAAGGCCTTGTAATAAGGTATTGAATTAGGAAACTAAAAATACTAAGCTATGAAAATAATTCAACTACTCTTCACCACTATTTTTATTTCGATTCTTCAAACCTCTTTTGCCCAAAACGAGGTATATGTTCCATTTAATAAAAAAATGCATTTTGAATCCAAATATTATTCCAGCCCACAAGTAAGATATCTGTGGGGATTCTCTGATACCACATGCGCTATAGTATTACCTTGCGAATATGAAAGGGTCGGATATTACAAGAACGGTTTTTTTACCGTTTACAAAAAAGGTGCTTGGGGAGTAGTCAATAAAAAAAATGAAGTAGTAATTGATTTTCAGTATAAAAGCATTCAAATTGAAAAGGGACTTTTTATAGTAGAAAAAGGAAAAGAAAGTGCGGTTGTTGATTTAAACAATGACATAGTGCTTGATTTTGAGGAACAAGAAATTACTATCCATCATCAATACATAGAAACTAAGCCTTTTAGAAAACACAAAACTATTCACGATCGGTCTGGCGTAAAATTAGTGCCGGAAGATGCTTACTTAAGTACCGTTTTTGAATATGGTCCTGACACTTACTTTATATATGGGTTTTATGCTGTCAATGCACTTGCTAAAATAACAACAAATGGAAATAGTCCAGTTGAGGTGCTGATTGATACATCTCAAAACAGACAGATTAAAATTACAGAGGATCAAAAATATTTTCAAATATACAGATCTATCAACTTTAAATCCAATAATTCTAAAACCAAAGCCTTCTTATATTTATACAGTGTCAAAGAGATCCTGGAGTCAAAATCAATAGCAAAAGCTATTGAAAAAGATGGAAAGAATATTGTAGACTTCCCAGAATACCATGATGATGGAAAACCAAATATATTGTTTGGTCAGAACAACGAAACAAGCAGAGAATTAAGGCAAAAAATTTCGGACTACAAATCATCTCCTTATTGGAAACTTAGCTCCTTAAAAATAGATACATCCTATCAGTTGATTTTTCAGAAAATTAGATGGAATGATGGTTCTGGGAAACGCACTTTACAGCAGGATACTTTACCGACTAAATATAAAGACATTTCATTTATTTCTCTCGGCAACCCAAGGACTTTTTCAAATAGGTGTCTTAAGTTCTGCGAAACTTATGACACCTTACAAGCTAATCTTGCCATAGCAACTAATGAAAAAGGGTTTACGGGCATTCTGGACACGAAGCTAAAATCTGTAATCCCTTTTGAATATGAAGAGATAAAACCCTATTTCTATAGCCTTGACTTTCGTGAGCCTATCTTTATCTGTAAAAAAGAAGGAAAATGGGGATTCATTAATTTGGCTAATCAGTCCGTAATAAAATTTGCGTATGACGAAATCAAAAAACTTGAAAAAGACTATTATTCTAAATCTTTTGAGTTTAGTAAAGGTATTGCTGCAAAGAAGAATGGGAAATATGGCATAATTGATTTAATGGAAAACGAATTGACTCCATTCATATTTGATGAAGTTTTTTACAATGAAAATATAAAGTCATATTCGCTTGAAAAAGAGGGTAAATACGGATTATTTGCCGATGGAATATATATTCCTCCTGTCTATGATTATCGGATAAACGAAATCGTAAGTATTAATGAGTACGAAGTATTTAGAACTACTTCGGGATATTATATTGATCCAAAAGGAACTGTGTATTTTGATCATTAGCCCGTATGAAAAGACGATGAGAGCTTGTGGTATTGTGAGAAATGTAAATCCGGTGGAGAACATTGGCTACCCGACAATAGCTGGCAGTACATCCAAACGCTCAAAAAAAACGCGTACCGCCAGCTACTGCGGGTAGCCTGAAATTAGCTGTTAGTGAGAACCACTAACAATATAATTACAAATATTAGTTTTTAAACTACAATAATGACTAAAGTAGTGGATAGGAAGTTAATAAGATTTTCAATTTATAGTCGCCTAGAACCAAATCAAAAAAAAAATAATTTCGAGACAAGCTTTTTCTGAGAAATATTTTATAGATTGTAAAAATACAACTACCAAAGCGCTTGCAATTATATCTCATATGAATTCGAAGAAAAAGCAAAAGAAGGCATTATAACTACGACTTACAGCAAGACCTTTCCAATAAATTTATCAGAATTTCACAAAATTGATTTTATAGAAATAAAATATTTTAGACTTTGATGATTTACGACTATTTTCTCAAAAAAGTTGAAAACTAATTCATCGACGTGTTTGACGAAATAGTAAATGCAATTAAAAACTTAAATACAGAATCACAAGATGAAGACAGCGTATTACAAATTCTATTTAAGAAGTACTATAACAATATTTTTACTAATAACTTTTTTATATCCAAGCAATGGAAACGAAGGTGGAAAAATAATGGCAAATGCTGGTACAGCTATCTTGATATTGATAGGACTAATTACAGCTTTATTTGTAGCGCCTATATTTCTTTTTGCAAAGAAAGCAAAATCAAGATTCCTTATGTTTACTTGTATAAATGGATTTATCTTCCTTTGTGTCTACCTGATGTCGAGCGACTATTTTATTTTAGATCGAGTTTATATTTTTGGGTATCAAGGGCTATTGCAATTATTTGGAATTTGTTTGTATTTTTTGAATAATCAGAATGAATAATTAGGAAACCAGCACCTAATAAGAGCTCAATACCATTAAGTTAAGGATTTTCTATTGCTTCAAATAACAATAATAATATAAATCAACTAAGTTCAAGAAAAGCGATTCGACGAGTACCATAACTCTTCCATCTAGTAGTATCTACTAGCCAAAAGATACCCATAAGAAAGAGGTGTTTTACAAAGTTGATTTATAATTAGATTCATAAATATGCCGTTCATTGCCACGTAGGATTTTCATTTTGCGGGAACGGCTATCGCGAAGCCTTACCGGCTCCAAATGTTTTGAGAGCTCTTTTAGTAGTACTTTTACTTTAGTGTACCAAGCGCTGATTTTGCAGGAGAATAAGAATGGGAAAAACGTTTGATTAATCCTACTCCACTGTTTCGGTTGATTTGATAATAAAATTTACGTCTTTGGACAAATGCACTTTTAGTTGGAATGGGTAGAGCTAGTTTGGAGAAATAATCGAATAGTTCTATGCTGAGACTTTTTTTAAAAGGGAAAGAATGAGTAGTGCAGTGTGTTCAAAACTAAGTAATCTACTTCTCGTGAAACTTTTGTCTGGGTTAACAATGTATTTGGATCGTTTTTCTGAATGGAGGGTGAAGAATTTGCGCAGGTCTGTGAGGATGGGTTTTAGTGGTTTTCTCATGGGGGGGGTAAGTTAGGAAAAAGTCTTAACCTAATGGTCAGGAACATTGGTTATTCAGACCAAAGTCATTTTATTAAAGAAGCAAGATTAATGTGCGAAGTTTTACCAAAGGAAATGAAGTCTAAATCAATTTCTATAAGTAACCAGGTGATTGTAAGCATATAAAATAATTTTGCAGGTTTTTTACAATTTTGTTTTTTAAAACTCATTTATTT
>CAZDTI010000584.1:0-4882 GCA_964508085.1 uncultured Saprospiraceae bacterium
CACTTGATGCCCGGCTTTGTTTAATTGATCCGCCGCCGCCAAACCCGCCGGCCCGGAACCTACAATAATGACTTTCTTACCTGTACGAGCTATAGACTTATTTGGTGTAATCCATTTTTCTGCAAATGCCTTTTCAATAATTGATTTTTCAATAAATTCAATGGCCACTGGATCACTATTGATGCTAAGGACACAAGAAGATTCACAAGGAGCGGGGCAAATCCGTCCGGTAAACTCCGGAAAGTTATTGGTAGAAATCAATGTTTCATAAGCCAATTTCCAATCGGAATGAAACACCGCATCATTAAAGTCTGGAATTTTATTACCTAAAGGACAACCAGAATGGCAAAAGGGAACACCACAATCCATGCAACGAGCGGCTTGCTTATTTTGGAACTTTGCATCTACCTTTTTATCAAATTCCTTATAATGAGCAAGCCTCTTTTTTGGAGATTCGTACTTAGGTGTTTCCCTGTCGTATTTTATAAAACCGTGTGTATCTGCCATGATTTTTTGATTGATTGTTTTTTAAATGGGTGGATGAGGTGGATTGGGTAGATGAGGTGGATGAGGATTCCCATTAATGCAATAGGGTGCGAATCTGGAGAAACCTCATCTACCTCATCACCTCATCTCCCCTGCACAACAAACTTACTCTTCTTCTCTTCCTCTAAAACTCGTTTATACTCGGTCGGTATTATTTTCAAAAAGTGCTTTGATAAATCATACCATTCATTTAAAATGTCTAATGCCAGGTTGCTTGCTGTGTAGTTGAAATGTGAACGTAACAATGATCTTACGATTTCTAAATCTTCAGAGTTGCATTCTTCGAGTTCCACGATTTCTTTGTTGATTCTAGAAGAGCGATCTTTGTCTGCTTGGTAAACATAGGCTATTCCACCGCTCATACCGGCTGCAAAGTTTTTACCATAGCTACCTAAAACAATAACGGTTCCTCCAGTCATATACTCACAGGCATTATCTCCAACGCCTTCCACTACCGCGCTGGCTCCGGAATTTCTAACTGCAAACCGATCACCCCCGGTTCCTTTAATAAAGGCTTGGCCAGAAGTGGCTCCATACAAACAAACATTTCCAACAATAGTATTACGAGCGGGATTGAAGATGGATTTCCGATCAGGAACGGCGATCAAACGACCACCACTAAGTCCTTTTCCAAAATAATCATTGGAGGCACCTTCGAGTGTGAATGTTACTCCTTTTATTAAAAAAGCACCAAAGCTTTGTCCAGCGGACCCTCTAAAACGGAAGGAAATACTATCTTCTTCCATCCCTTTTGAGCCATATGTTTTTGCTATCTGATTGGACAACATGGTGCCGACGGCTCTGTCGGTGTTTTTAATCTTAATAATGGATTTATATTTTTTGACCTTATCAATGGCCAGAGATGACTTTTCGATTAAGGTTCGGTCAAGTACAGCATCAAGCCCATGATCTTGTTCCTTTACTTTGTAACTGTGATAACCCTTGTTCGGTTTTGCATGAAAGAGCAGTTTTGATAAATCTACATTTGAGATTTTCCAATGTTTGCCTTCTGTGTTTGGCTGGAGAAGGTCTGCACGTCCTACCATTTCATTGACTGTTCGAAAGCCGAGGCTCGCCATAATTTCTCTGAGGTCCTGAGCTAAAAAATGGAAGTAGTTTACCAAATGCTCCACCTTTCCTTCAAACTTTTTCCTTAAGTCTTCGTCTTGTGTTGCAATTCCTACCGGGCAAGTATTGAGGTGACATTTCCGCATTAGAATACAACCTTCAACCACTAGAGCTGCCGTTGCAACGCCCCATTCTTCAGCTCCTAGTAGTGTTGCAATCGCCATATCACGTCCCGTTCGAATTTGTCCGTCACATTGTAAGGTGACTCGATCTCGCAGGTTGTTTTTTACCAAGGTGTGATGTGTTTCTGCTAATCCCAATTCCCAAGGCAAACCTGTGTGAGAGATGGAAGATAGGGGAGAGGCCCCCGTTCCTCCGTCATGTCCGGAAATCAAAATATGATCGGCATGTGCTTTGGTAACGCCAGATGCGATAACGCCAACTCCGGTTTTAGAAACGAGTTTTACACTTATCCGAGCCTCCTGATTTGCATTTTTCAAATCGAAAATGAGCTGGGCTAAATCTTCAATGGAATAAATGTCATGATGAGGAGGCGGCGAAATCAAGTCCACTCCAGGCGTAGAATGTCGTACTTTAGCAATGTTTTTATTTACTTTATGGCCTGGTAGCTGACCACCTTCTCCAGGTTTTGCACCCTGCGCCATTTTGATTTGAAGCTCTGTTGCGTTGGTCAAATAGTTGATGGTAACCCCAAACCTTCCGGAAGCGACTTGCTTAATGGCCGAGCGTTCCCAATCTCCATTTTCTAATTTTGTAAATCTCTTTTCATCTTCTCCACCTTCTCCACTATTGCTCTTTGCACCAATTCTATTCATCGCTTTTGCCAAGGTAGTATGCGCTTCATAACTAATGGAACCAAAAGACATGGCTCCAGATGCGAATCGTTTTAAGATGTTTTCTACTGGTTCTACCTCTTCAATAGGAATCGATTTTGAAGCTTTTATTTTGATGAAACTTCTCAATGTAGAAGCATTGTTTGCAGAGCGGTCAATTTCTTCTGTGAATTTTTTATATAAATGAAAATCATTCATCCGCGTAGAATATTGCAACAAGTGAATACTCTTTGGATTAAACAAATGGTATTCTGCCCCACGTTTCCATTGATAGATTCCTTTGTCTGGTAAGTCCTTTGAAGCGGGTTGAAATGCCAATCGGTACTTTGCGTTTTGTTCTCTTTGCAGTTGCTCAAAAGTCATCCCTTCGATTTTGGAAGTTGTCCCTTTGAAACAGAGCTCTATGACTTCCGATGAAATGCCAATGGCCTCAAAAGTCTGAGCCCCTTTGTAGGATTGTAAAGTAGAGATGCCCAGTTTTGACATGACTTTTAACAATCCTTTTTCAACTGCTTTGATGTATTGTTTTATTAAAAGTAAGGCATCTTTTTTATCACGGAGGCTCATCGCCTCAATAGTTTCGATGGCCAGATGTGGGTAGATGGCATCTGCTCCATAGGAGAGCAAACAAGCAAAATGTTGCGTCTCCCAGGTATCTCCCGTTTCTATTATGATGGAAACCTGTTTACGATAACCTTCTGCTATCAAAAAATGATGAAGTGCACCCACTGCCATTAAACTAGGGATGGCTTGAGATTTTTCATTTATTCCCTTGTCAGAAATACAGATGATATTTGCGCCGGCTTCAATTTGCTGTTTTACTGTTTGATTAAACTCCAAAAGTGCTTGCTTTAAGGACAGTTCCTGAGCGTAACAACTGGATACGGTCTTCGCTCTGTATTTCAGATCATTCAATGACTGTAAGCCATAGAAAAGACTTTGGGTGAGTACCGGACTGTCCATTCTAATCACCGTCGCCTGTTCTTCATTTACGCCCAAAACCTTACTACTGCCACCCAACACGGTAGATAAAGACATAAAATAATTCTCTCGTAAGGAGTCAATTGGAGGATTGGTAACCTGTGCAAATTGTTGCTTGAAATAATTGCAAATGTGTTGTGATAATTTTGAGAAAATGGCCAAAGGAATATCAGCGCCCATAGATCCAATAGGTTCTTTAGAATGCTGAACCATCGCTTTCAATATTACATCGACATCCTCTAGGCTCATACCGTAGCAAATCTGTCTTAGTTTTAAGTCAAATTTTGATTTTGTAGAGTTATTGTTGGAATTATTGTTTTTAGAAGCTTTGCCAGTGCTGCCCCCAGCCCCTAAAGAGCCTGCCTTGAGCCAGTCCGAACCGGAACGGGCGGGCTTGTCGAAGGGGGAGCTTCCACCCGCGGATGGAGTAGAATCATTAGGTCTGTCAATGACTTCCAATTGTTTTAAATTAATGGTATTAGCTTTAATCCAACTGGCGTACGGAAAGCGCTGACAAATGACCTCTTTGATTTCTGTATTAGAAATAATTCTTTGGGTATCCAAATCCACTAAAAGCATTTTCCCTGGATTCAATCGTCCTTTTTTAAGCACCTTACTTTGATCAATTTTCAAGCAGCCCTCTTCACTGGCCACCATCAATTGGTCATCAACAGTATGTACGTATCTCAAGGGGCGTAATCCATTTCTATCCAAAGTTGCACCGACTAAATTTCCATCCGTGAAGCAGATCGCAGCAGGACCATCCCAAGGTTCAACAATTCCATCGTGATATTGATAGAATCCTTTTTTGTAGTCCGGCATGGACTCATCATTTTGCCAAGCTTCGGGAATCAACATCATCAAGGCATGTGGAATGGATCGGGTTGTTCTTATTAAGAAATCAACGACGTTGTCAAAATTTCCAGAATCTGATGAAAACGGATCACAAACCGGTAGTGCTTTTACCCAATCGTCTTTATAGATTTCACTTTTATGCATGAAATTTTCTCTTGCCTTCCACCAATTTATATTTCCTTTTATGGTATTGATTTCTCCATTATGAGCGATGCATCTGAACGGCTGGGCCAGCTTCCATTTGGGAATCGTATTGGTCGAAAACCGACTGTGGACAATTGCGATTGCTGATTCTAAGTTTTTATCCCTTAGGTCATTAAAATATTGTCGAAGTTGAGTAGCTTGAAGTTGGCCTTTATAAACAATTGTTTTTGAAGAAAGGGATGCGATGTAGAAATCATCCACCAAGGTTTTATCGGTAAAGTAAATGGACTTAAAAATCTCTGTCTTTAGGAAGTACAGTTTATTCTCAATGTCATAAAACAACCCGTTTATTTTAGGCACTAAAAACAATTGTTCCATGAGCGGTTCGGTGGCCAATGCGGAGGCACCAATCATAGAATTATCGACCTGTACAG
>CAZDTI010000585.1:0-4875 GCA_964508085.1 uncultured Saprospiraceae bacterium
AGATGGGGAGACTTCGGCAAGGGGGAGGTAGGGGGAATTATGCTTTGTCTTCAAAAGCAGATGCCATCATTTTTTGCTCTTTTCTTGAAATGCCGATTTGGTTAGCGACCATTTGCCAATTCATAACACTTTTGTTAATTTCTTTTATAATTGTATTCATTTCTTTTAGCGTAAGCTGAAAATAGTCACCAATACTCTTTGCAAGGTTTAGGTCAAGCGAATTATCATTTCCATCGATGTTTAGCGCAAGGCCATTTTTTTCTATAGAGGGGTTGATATCAAAAGCAGGAGATAGTATCCATCCTTTGGTGTTTAAAATAAAACCATGATTGCGAAGGTGGTCGTCTGTATTGGAAATAGAAATGTTGAAAATAATTCGTCGCCAAAGCTGTTGCAAATCCTTTTGAACGTTCCCTCCAGAGAATTGAATGAATTCAGCAAGGTCTAAGTAGCTGGGATGATTTTCTTTTATAGTTTCTTCATTATTACCAGTCATGGTCATCGCTGAAGCAAAATGTATTCTCTGTTTCCCTACGCGATCAAATCTATTAGTCAGAAAGGTATGTTGTTTTCCAGCTACCTTTAATATTTTAGAAGGTGCCATTTCAATCCCAGCGTTTAGTGCTAATTGATAAGCGAGATATTCCCAGGCACCTTTGTCTAATTCATCATTTTTTGAAGGAAATTTAGCAATCCATAATTGTCCTTTTTCGCCTATTACATTGGCTTTGGGTCTAGCTCCTCCAAGAGATGAGCCAGGAGCGATCAGTATCGCTAACCACTTTCTTATGTCTTTAATGTCTTCATCTGTTTCTATTAATTTAGCGGCGTGTTGAAGTTCCCTTAATGAAGAAATAGGAGGCACAGGAACCTGGCTGTCATTAGTTATAAAAGGGCCATCTTTTTCAAGTTTGAACCTTAAAGCTCCCATTCGACTTTCATCTTGGACACCGAGTAAATAGTCGATATCATATAAGGTTGGAGTAGGCTTACCTTCCATATTCGCAGACTGAGTAGCCCTTCTTTTCATCAAGGTTCGTCCCCATCGGTCAGGCATTGAATCAAGAAATAACCCAAAATTATTTTTATCATTTGGATATTGAGTACCGGTATACCAGCCAATATCGGGGTCTAAAATGAACTGCTCCTTTGATTTTATCCATTGTTCGTCATAAGAAAAACTGAAGGCTTTTTTTCCTTTGGCTTGCTGTGCAGACAAGACACCTATAAGGATAGGCTTGGTCATGCCCAGCCAATCTGCATATACGTAAATGTCTTGTTTTTTCATTTTCATTATTGTTTGTTAAGTAGGTTCAAATCTTGTAGTGTTTGACCTAGTCGATCATCGGCAGCTAGTTTTAAAAAGTCTTTATGGAGTCCCAATACCCTTAATACGTTGAAGTATGCAGCCATAGATACACTTCCATTTCCTTTCTCTATTTGATATAATGTGGTGCGATTGATGTTCGCGCGCTCAGATACCTGAAGCGTTGTGAATTTTCTTCTTTTACGAGCCAATTTAATCTGCTCACCAACTTGTTCCATGATTTTTTGATGCTTAGGGAAAAGCAATTGTTTTTTCTTCTTCATTATAAATGTTGATTATTATCAACAAATATACTCCATTTGTTGATAATAATCAACAAACAGTTTTTTTTGTATAAACTTACTTGCTAATCAAAGCTGAAGTAAAATCATAAGGTTGTTTCACAAACTAAGGATTGTCTTCGACTGGCAAAAGACGCTTGTTATTAACCTGTTAAACGATTCGCCCGTCAAGAGTAAATAACACAAAGAAAAATGGAATTTTTAATAAGAGTCGGATATTTAGTCGTCTCCCTAACGGTAGGAATATATGTTTATTATTGGAGCTCAACGTTTAAAAAATTAGGTTCTTCAACAATGGACGAATTAAATGAAGGGGATGAAGAAGAGGATGATATGGTTGATGAGTCGGAAATGAAAGGGATAAATTACTTTGGTACTGGCGTATTTATAATAATTGGTGTAATTGTGTGGACATTATTAGGAGTTACCATTGGGAGGATTGCTTTAGAAATAACGGAGAATAAACTATTGAAATGGTTGGTTTATTTTTTTATGTATTTTTTCTTTTTGCGATTCCCATTCGGAGTGGCTAATAAAATGGTAAAACGATCATATGGCTTTAAAGTGTTCCCAGAGAAAATCATCTTTGCAATAGTAATGATTGCCTCTTATATTTTGTCAATTTGTTGTTATGAAAAATTACCTGAGGCTCTAAAATGGCATTTAAAATTTCTCAACAAATTCTAAAATAAAAAGACATACTTCGTAGCTTAATCTTTCTTCCTTTAGTAGTTAATGGAGCTTGAGCAGAGTCTGAAATTTGAAAATTTAAATGTTCGAGTCAATAAAAATATTCCATTTCCCATTTTTATCTTTCCGCCAAATCAAGATGTACTTTCCGTTGTAACTTCCTTTGCATTGACCAATTTCAAAGACAAATTGATTGCTAACCGTTTCGACAATAATCGGTGTTAAAGAAAGTTCATAACTCGGTTTATTCATATACTGGTACTCTTTTTCTAACAATTCTTTTCCTTTGACGAGAGGTTTGTGATTGAAGTAAAGGGTGCTGTCGCTATACAGTTCATCTATCAGTATTTTAGCATTGTGCTCATTGCATAATTTCATCCAAAGCTTTCTCCGCTCATCAATAACAGAACGAATATCCGCTGAATCTTGAATTTTTGCGGTGAATTCAAAGACTCGTTTTCTTTTGGTATTTGTATTTGCCCAAATTACTAATTCTTTGTACCGTTGATTTTTAGCATCAGAATACTCACCGATTTCATATTCTAGTTTCCTTTCTTTGTTTGCAATAATAACCGTGTCGGAATGAATAGAATTGATCTTCAAATTGTCAGATAAATAATAACTTTTGATTTCTTCACCCCCTTGGAGCACCTTTTCATTTTCCAGAATCTTGTAGGATTCATTGGTGTATAAAGAGGACAAAGAATCTGATTTCAAATTGATATAGTCAGCCCAAACGTTTCCTGTTTTAATATTTTTTGAAGTAGTACTACTGGACTCGGAGTTACTTACTTGTTTCGTGCTATCTGAACATCCAAAACAGAGCGCGACTAGTAGGTAGCTAAAGCTTAGGAGGGTTAAGTTCTTCATCTTTTATACTTTTTCAGTGGTTCAATATACTACAGCGTCTAAAATAGAAATATTATATTAACTTGTGAAGTATAGTATAGAAAAGGCTGAACTACTTCGTAAGATTACTGTTGAAGTGAGTAGCAAGTCAGCGTCGGAATTTGTGTATTAAAACCTTAAGTAATAATGGAAGAAAGTATCAGACAGTTGGCATTGGTTAGTTCGGTATTAGGTGGATTTTGTTTTACCTTTTTAAGTACCATCTTAACGACGAAGACCGAAAACAGCAAAATTGAATTTTGGACATTACTATTTTTGATGATCGCTTCAATGTCTTTTTTGTTGACAGCATTAGGTTGGTCATTTATGAACATTAACGAGGTAGAAACAGAGATAGCAGGACATCATCAGTTTTTAGTGAAACTATTGCTAACGGGTTTGATCTCTATTATTATTGCTTTGGGACTTAGTGGTTGGATAAAGGATAAAAAAACGGGAATTCTGACTGGCGTAATTAGTTTATTAACCTTATTTATTTTGTTCACGGAGATTTTGGGGAGGTATATAACGATATAAATAATTATGAAAAGAGAATTTCTCCTATCCGTAGTGATAAGCTTTACATTTTTATTGTTAGGATTCTTCTTGCTCCAGAACGAATTAATTGGTTATGGGTTTTCATTCTTCGTGTTTTTACCATTTATTCTTGGATATATTTTAGGAAACTCAACCATTAAAGCCGCTAGCTTCTGGGGTTTAATTTTTTCAATAGTAGTGTTTTTTACCTTGCTTTTAGCAGGGAACTTGGAGGGAATGGTGTGCATATTGATGGCATTGCCCTTAGTCGTAGTTGGAGTACTATTGGGTAGGTTGATTAAGCACATAGTTCAACATTACAGAAAAAAAAGGAAGAACGACAATTTAATTAAAAGCTCAATATTTCCTCTTTGTTTGTTTTTAATTTTTGGATTTTTAGAAGCGGCATTTACAAAAAATGACAAATGTGTGGTTGAAGTGAAATCCGAAATTATGCTATCCTACACTCCTTTAGAAGTTTACGAAGCTATAAAATCCGTTGATACACTCGATGCCGAAAAACCATTTCTGATGAGACTTGATTTACCGATTCCTCAAAAATGCGTTTTGGAAGAAGAAAAGATTGGAGGTCTAAGGACCTGCTATTTTGAAGGTGGACAAATAGTTGAAAAAATAACAGAATTGGAAAAAGGAAAAGTGTTGAGGATGGACGTTATCGACTATCAACTAACAGGCAGAAAATGGTTTGGTTTTAAAGAAGCTATTTATTTGTTTGATGAGTTGGAAAATGGGCATACAAAAATGACAAGGATTACTACGTATACCTCAGAATTATATCCTAGGTTTTATTGGCAGCCTCTTGAAGAAATAGGAATTGAGCAAGAGCATGATTATGTGTTTAGGAATTTGGAAAAAGACTTGAAACAGGAATACGGAGAGTAACGCAATGCGGAGCTTTTATGCCTTCAGGAAAACAATCACTTTGGTAGGGATAAGGTGGAACAAACAGAATTTATAATAATGAATTGTTAACGCGCTTAAAAAGTGAAAGTAAAGAATTACTTTTAAGTTGATATTCGTAAAACTAAGGAGGAGTTAACCCATTATTAACCGGGAATGACTACTCCCGAAAACTAAACCTAAACTAAAATGAAAAAAGCAATAATAATCTTCCTACTCGTTGCAATAAGT
>CAZDTI010000586.1:0-4835 GCA_964508085.1 uncultured Saprospiraceae bacterium
GGAAACCGTCTCCATCAAAATCGGCAATATTGGCCTGTGAAATAAAACCTTCGTCGGTAGAGGAGGGCGTTTGGAATTCAGAATATAGTAGAATGTTCGTTTGAAGATCCCAGGCATAGACAATTCCAAAGTTTGTATTGGTAGTGGTGATGATGGCATCTAAATCTCCATCTTTGTCGATGTCCGCAAGGCTGGTAAATCCATCTTTATCTGGTACACTGCCAGGGAGTGTTTTTTCTACACTCATCATACTGGCTGCAGGGTTTGTTGTATTGATATTTACAGAAAAGACCATTCCGCCAGCTACGATTTCTAAGCCTGTACAATTGGCACATTCTGCATCTGGCAAAACATCAGCAGCTACCGTTAGAGATTGTGAGCGAGAGGCATTATCTCCAACGGGTTTGTTCCCATGGTGCTGATTGACACCTCCTTCTACAATCAATTCTCCTGTAAGACTATTGAAAATCTGCGTTCCCAAATATAACTCCGGAATGCCATCACCATTAAAGTCGGCAACACTTACGGAAACAGCTTGTTGAATGTCATTGTAACCTGCTTGCGCGTTAGACATCCATTTTTCAACGTAAGTGGAGCCATTGTATTCATAGCAAAGTACGCGGCGGGCAACATTGCCATTTATGAATGGGCCGGAGCCTACATAGTTGTCATTATCTGGATGGTCAGAAGCCATTATAAATATCTCCGCAAAACCATTTTTATCTACATCGGCTATGGCCGGGCCATCTGCCAGATAATAAAAGGCAGGCGTATTTATAGTCGCTTCTATGTTTCCGGTGGCGCCATCTACAATTAGTAAATTTGGATAGGGAGCCAGTGCAGGAATAGAATCGCCACTACAAGGCTTGCCAATAATTTCCGGAATACCATCGCCATCAATGTCCCCTGTAATAGGAGTGTTGTAAGAACACCAGTCACCTGGTCCGCTTGACTCCCATTCGATCTCTGCGGAAATTGTAGAATCATCAAAATTAAAAATACAGCCCTCTGGACATCCGGTATAATAAAACGCATCACAACCCGGAGTGCCACAACAATCAGGGTCATAGCAATCAATTAAACCATCCTGATCATCGTCAATGCCATTGTCGCAAATTTCTATACAACCGGCAATGCAAATGATTTCTTCTGTTAAAATTGTATTTGTAGCGCTTATGTTGGTATTTGTAGCGCCGATGCCGCTGTTGTACGCGGTAAGCGGCTGTAATCCATCATAAGGATTCGGAAAATCTATTGCTGTTAATTCAATATTTTCAATGTAAGCGCAACTGCTATTGACTATTCCGCTATCATCCAGTTTTAACACATAAATGTCATCATCTCCGGTACCAGCGCCTTGACTGTAGGCTGCTATGTAGAAGTAGTCATTGACATAGATCATTTCTACACCAGCGTAGTTGCCATCTGGATCTTTGTAGCTGGCCACCATCTCAAAAGCGCCACCATAGGTTTTTGCCCAAAGGGGATTCCCATCCTTATCTGTTTTTAGAATGAAGATTTTGTCGGTGTCTGTGTCCATTCCCAGAAGGGCGTAGCCGTCAGCGGTGCTGGTTATTTCTAGAAGTGTAATATCATTGTTGTTTGCACTTAAAGTGTATTCTTTGGCCCAGTCTAATTCTCCATCCAGATTAGTTTTAGTTAGGAAGATTTCGGCATTGTTGGCTTGAGTGCCATCTTTGTCGCCGTGCTGAGCCTGTATGATGAAGTCGTTCTCTACGAGTAAGTCTGCTTGGTATAAACGGGCATTTTCTGTTGGTCCGGCTAGATAAAGTCGCGACCAAATTTCGTTGCCATTCAAATCCAGTCGACTTAAGGAAGGTCGAATCCTATTGTTTCCACCGCCTGCAAAAATCTGCTGGCCGCCCAGGTAAATATCGCCATTGTAAATTTGAGCGGCATTGAAGGTCTCACAAGCACCAAGGTTGTAGTTCTGATTCAAACCATTGAGCATTCCTGTGTTTCGGTCTACTTGGAAAAGATAACCATCACAACCGAACCCCGGAGGAGCATTGTTACGGCTTTGGCCTGCGACTAAGAAGTCCCCGCCGACGCTTATTTCCGAAAGGTCAATATTATTTACATTCAGTGTCGCATGATCGTGGTTTTGTGCCCAGATTAAGGCATCCGAATTGGGGTCATATCGAAAGACAAAACCCTCTCTGTCGTTCGCGCCATTGTACCCCATGCCAGCGCCCACCAGAAATCCATCGGAATCGACGATTAAATCTTCCAGAATATTTTCACCGTTGTTGCTAAAAAGAAAACTTCTTTCCCAAAGTAAATTTCCTGTTTCATCAATGTTAAAAATCAAGACAGAATCTTCCCGGCTTCCTCCAATATAAAAAGACTGATTATCGTTTGCTGCAATGACGTAAGCTTTTTCATCAAAATTATTTTGACCGTAAGATTTAATGAAAGTGGCATTGCATTCTTCGGTGGCTTCTGTTACAGTTAGTGAAAAACAACTGGTGTCTGCACATAGAACAGTAGAGGCAATTAAGCATATTTCCGTAGTTCCTATTTGTGTAAAACTTGTGTTGAAATTAAAATCCGTAGATTGAGGTACTCCATTAACGGTCCACTCGTAAGACTGTGCATTGCTACTTGAATTTAGAAAGGCCATAGTTGCCCCGGCCTCAATAACCGTAGCGGAAGGACTGAAAATAGAGGTGACCGGGCAACTTACATCGATGGTCAGACTAAATTCATCACTACAGTTTGGATCGTTATTGCCAACCTCTAGGGTGATGATAAAAGATCCAACTTCATTAAAAGTAAAACTAGCGTCTGTAAACATTGAAAAGGGCTGGTTGTCAATTAACCAAGTCGCTTGAGTCGCATTTGTACTGTTATTGGTAAAGTTTAGAATTTCCCCAACGGTAATACTAGTTGAGCTGGTGGTAAAGTTAGCAACAATAGGATTAGCGCATAGCTCCAGACAAGCATCAGAGTCCAATAAGGAGCTACGAGCACCTTCTACAAAAAAGTGCATTCGGTCTGCCTGTCCCTGTGTGAAAGCAGAATAACAATTCCAATCGCCATAATCCATGTAATTGATAATCATATCGTCTACATCAGTTGCAAAAGGATTGTTAAGGTCAGCCCCATTTACATCAGTACTACAAGTATTAGGAGCGTTATTACAAAGTGTTGCTAAGGTCGATTGGTCCGGTGGGGTATCACAAACTCGATCTCCATCTGCTAAACAATCATTATTGGTACAGCCATTCTCGAAGGTATGAAAGAGTCCCAGATAGTGTCCCATCTCGTGAGCGAGTAGGGTAGTGTTGGCGGAGCTACTTCCCAACCATTGTGCTTCTATAACAATTCCATCCTCGGGACTACCGTGAGCGGCAGGAAAAAGGGCGTATCCTTTCAGGTCACAACCTTGGAAATCACTACAAATTTCAGCAACCAGCCAGATGTTAACATAATTTAGTGGGTCCCATCTAATGAGGTCTTTCACGGCAAGATCTTGTGTCTCCAAAGTCATATTGGTCAATGGAGAATTTATTCTGTTGATCCCTGTGGTAGCATTGCCATTTGGATCTCTTTTGGCTAGGCAAAATTGTAAATCGGTGTTTACTCCAGTGCCTTGATCGTAATATCCTAGATTGGCGAAAGCCGCGTTTAAATCCGCAAGTCCTTGCAAAACGGTGGCGTCACTGATATTCTCTGTTCCATTGTTGTGAATGATGTGGAAAACAACCGGAAGGGTTTCCAGTGCGCGAAGATCGTTTGGACTGTGGTTTTCAAAAAAGCGGTAGGCATCCTCTTCCAAGCGCTGGTTTTGCTCTGCCATGGCTGGCTGTTGCTCAAATAGGAGGTGCTGCATGTGGTTATGGCCACAAAAATCATCACTTGCCAGCAGCTTAGTCTGCTCTTGATTTACATCCTGAGGAGTAACCAAAAGAAAAAACAAACCGATGATGGAATAATATACTGCGTTCATGTCATTGTCGTTGTGGCCGTTCCGGAACTACTTCGTGACTCTTTTAAGACCCTTTGAAGTATTAATTTGATGTATGCAAATTGCCGCTTTTCTCCCAGTTTTACTGCTGATTCCGTTCTTTTTTTACCCAATTGGCGACGATTCGTATTTTGACTCCGATGCAAAAGGTTTTCTAAGAAAATATCATTCCTTATTCCTCAATATGGACCTGATTGTCAGGATATTGTGATAAAAAATAGGAATACAGGTTTGGAAGAGTTTGGAACTGATAGATTTTATGCTAAAATGCTTTGTGTAGGAGCCAAATAGATGATTTTCTGCTAGAGAAATTAATCATTTGAGGACATACAATTCATTTTGGAATAAAGTCTAATAAATTAGGATAAAGATTGCGGGCTATAATCGTTTTTTTAAGCAGGGTAGCTTTGTCGATTTTTAGGAGAGTGCAAGATAGGAAGATATGTTGGATTGAGCGGACTTTTTGGATGTTTTGTTGAAAAATGAGCTATACTATGGAAACCAGCGTGAGAAGTCGATTCTGCCATTCTTAACGAGCGCAGCCAGCTATATTCCGAGTGAGTGATGTCGGAGCGATTATAAGAATCATGAGGAACCCCCTTTTAATTTCAGGGGGCCTGTATTGACCTTGTTGAACGGATGATTGTATTGTGTTAAAAATATATGTGTTGTCAACTGATAATCAATATTTTTAGATTCTCTAAATTTTGATTTACTTTAAAAATGTATTTTGTCTTTATACTGTATTTGGTGCAAAAGGTAAAACATTATAGTTTTTTAACTACATTTACTGAAATAATGTATGGACTTATCCCCAATTGACTTCATAAAAGAATAAGTAAAG
>CAZDTI010000587.1:0-4834 GCA_964508085.1 uncultured Saprospiraceae bacterium
GAATTAGGCGATGATTAAAAGAAAGAGCAAGGAATAGCTCGTGTAAAGAGGAGCTATTCTGTTTGTCGAACCGCGAAGTACGCGATCCATATCCTTCGTGGTGTGGGGTGCATCCGTCAACATATTGTTGGCGGATCGTCTACTCGATTATCTGCATCATTTATTTTTCAATTATCTCTACTAATTCAAGAATCTTATTTATTGAAAAACAGGTGGCAAGTCCCATGTTACCTTCCTTCATATTTAAATGCCCTGTTATAATACCAATTAAGGTGAATCCTTTTTTACCTTTACGTGGATTTCCTAGTTTAAATACAGGTCCACCACTATTTCCACCATATGAAAATGCATCAATAAGAAACTCTGATTGATCTTCAGTAATTAGTGATATAATTCCCTGTCTTACTAAGTGATTAGGTAAATCGGATTTAAATAATTGTTGTCGGCCATATCCAGTATAAGTGCCAAGTCTTTGAGGAAATCCAATAAAGTAAACAGGATCTCCTCTTCCTAAATTAATCATGTTTTCATAATGTGACTTAGGTATAGAAGATGTTTTGAATAGTGTAATCTTCTTAGAGTTAACTTGAATCCCATTAATATGATTTAGTTTAAATCCAGCGATATCAATCGAATCTGGATGAGTTTTAAACGTTGTGTCTCTAGTTAAATCAATTCTTAATCTTAGTTTCTTAGGATTATTTCCAAGGTAAATATTATTTTTCTTTAAATGTTTTATTATTTCTAACTTATCATTCTTTTTTACGTTACTGAAATAGTTTACAAACGATGTGTCAGAAGGGATGTTCACAAAAATTTCAGAGTTTTTCAAAACGTGTTCATTCGTTATGAGAACAGGCCAATTATCTTTATATGAATATAATAAAAAACCAGTTCCATGAGGTATAAAAGTATTACCCACTCTTTTTTCAAGTAGAACTGTAGGTTCAATTGTAGATTCAATTACATCCGAGTTTACTACTGCTACTGTTTGACTAAAAGATAAGTTTGATATAGAAAGAAGTAAAATGATTAAAATCGGTTTCATGCTGTAATTAAGTTTAGGTGATTGAAAAAATATGAATGTACGACCTTTTAAAAGATAATATTTTTAACGGATTGGGTTTATAAAATATTTAACATTAGAGTTTACTTTTATCAACGATTCAAGGAAAAAATTACTGACCATAGGATATTTTCATAAGGCTTCCAACTAGCAATAATTATGTAGTCTTACCTCCTTGTCATTATAACAATGCATCCCCTTCCAACGGATCCAACTTCAAATTCCGAAAATGCTCACTCACCTCCGGCGCCTGTAGATAGCCCATGGTCACGCTCACATCGTTATGTCCAGCCTGCTTACTCACATGCTGTAGGTCGAGGATCTCCAGTATCTTGGTAATCCCCGTAAACTTCCAACTATAAATATGCAGGCCTTCAGATCGCTGCAGCAGTTTTTCTTTCACCAATTCTTGTATGATCGTTTTGTGGCGTCCGGTCGGTGTATTCACTGAGCAGGTTTTGTTGGGATGTGGTTTGAAGCCTTTGCCAAAGACGAGATAGTTGGCAGGCTTATTCGTGAAATCATCCATGATAAAATACTTCAGGATGGATTCCGGAATCGTACGGATGTTGACTTTTTTATTTTTCAGTACGACCGTCCCCATCGGCATTCGAATCAGTCCCTTTTTCAGATCGAACATCCGGAATCGTAGTCTGGTCAATTCGACCTTCCGCATATAGCAAAGATAGATCAGGAGGATGGCTCGGAATAGCCAGATGTCTTTTTCGAAGATTCGTTTGGCGATGATGGCCACTTCGGCCTCCGTGAATACCTGGTATCTGGATTGCGTCTTTTTCTCCCTTTTCATTTTGGCAAAAGGATTCTTGGGCAAGAAGTCCCGATCCACCAGGATCTCAAAAATGGACTTTACAAATCCCAGGTGATTATTGAATGCCCAGGCGCCCAGTTTCATTTCGTACTTCAGGTAGTCGGAATACTCCTGAGCATGCTTCTTTTGGAAATGCAGAACGGATAGCTTAAAGTCGCTGTCCTCAATAAAATCAAGAAAGGTTTTGTATTGGTTTCGATAAGAGATTTGAGAGGTCTTGGCTTTTCCTCTGATCTTAATTTGATAGGCCAGTTCTAAAGCGTCCTCAAGGACTGTAAAGCCCTTGGTGGTTTCTTTTTCTACTTCTACGAATGGCCAGCCTTTGGGGAGTAAATGGCTGTTGAGGGTGGTGATGAGCTCCTTAGCGCGTTGGAGGCGCAGCTTTTCATCTTTAATCCGATTGACATTGAAGGTTTTGGAGATTTGTTCGACCCTTTGAGTGAGGGGGTTGTACTGCCCGAAGATTATGGTCCACCTGTTGGGATACTGCTTTAATTGAGCAGGTATGTAGGAGAGCAAAAATTTTTTTTCCATTGCTTGAAATCTTTCCCGAAGTCCTCAACAGAAAAAACTGTCGGGAAACTGTCGGGAAAAATTTTCGCAAAAGGCCTGTATCTTATTGATACCGAACGACTTATATATTTTTTTGGGTGAAAGACGGGATTTGAACCCGCGGCCTCCGGAACCACAATCCGGCGCTCTAACCAACTGAGCTACAATCACCATGACTTGCCGAAAGCCGTATTTCGCAACACAACTCCCGGTTAAAGCGACGCAAAGATAGTATAAACTGCCAAAACCCAAAATCATTTCTATACTATTTTTCTTCAAAACGCAACTATTCGAATATTTTTTAGTATTATGCTTTATCATAATGTAACTGGTAATCATTTCCCTATTACATTTTGTACTCAAGAAATAAACATACATCCCTCTCAACAGATTTTGAAGTAACCACTGACAACGCTTAATTGCTGATTGTCAGACGTTTAATTTATTCAAACATTCTTAACTTTTATTCAACATAATTAGAGTTTATGTCTGGGGATTTTGTACAGGAACCAAATAGAGATTTTTACAGCAACCGAGGAAGGCGCGGAACCTAATAGCCTTAGCTATTAAGGTGAGCACGTGACGAAAGTTGATTTAAAAAGATCATTTGGGCTCCATACTAAATCTCTAGTCATAAACTCTATTATACTCAAAATACTCCACTACCAAGTAGGGCGAATTTATTATATTAGCCTACTTTAATTTACTAAAATTAAAGTACCCTTAAAATGAATTCCCCTTATTCGGCCCTTAACTAAATCATACATGAACAAGACATACTTTTACAACAAACATCTACTATTTATTCTCCTCTGCTCACTTTTATCCCAGACAATTTTCGCTTCCAATTCCAATAAACTACTCATGGTTTGCCCCGTCGGAAATTCCGTTGCTAATGGTACCTCCGAAGTTTGTAGTGGAGATGGTACTGGGACTTTTGCCAACTGGCAAAGTAGTGTCAATACAGCTAACCCTCTGGATGCCGCTCAGGACCCCGATGGTCTGGGTGTCATTTTCTACTCCTCCGTTTTACCAGTAGCCGGAAGCGTTTTACCCAATAATTTTCTACCTACTGGAGTGACTACGCAATCAGATTTGTGCATTATAGAAAATCAATCTACAGCCGCTTATCTTTTTTGTGATGCAGATAACAGTGGCACCATAAACGGGGGAGATACCTACACCCTGTTATCTAATTTTACCCTTTCGGTTTATCCCGAAATACAAGATCCGATTATAACTGATAACAGTTGTCAAATCACCATCACAGCAGCTTGCACTGATGATGTAATTACTTTGAGTAATCAGTCTGTGGTCGCTGGAGTGATTACGAACAATGGTACAAATGAAGTGACCTATACGGCAATGCCTGGTGATCTGGCTGGAACAGTTGACATTACTATTGTATCGGGGGTGATGAATAGTTTATGTACCTATAGTGAAAATATCGCTACTCCAGATTGCCCAATTGTGGCTTGTCCGATGGCGGTAGTTGTTCCTGATGATACGGGAGTGGTTTGTGCATCGGGAGGAACGGATGACTTAACAAGCTGGCAACAATCTGTTGAAGATGCCAACCCTTTGGATGGCAATACGGATGCAGGTGGATTGGGTGAAATTGTCTACTCTCAAGAATTACCCGTTCCCGGGATGCAAGCTCCAGATGATAAATTACCTACGGGCTTATTTGATGGTGTTGATTTTTGTCGACCAGTGGTACAATCAGTTAGTGCTTATCTGTATTGCTCACAGGCAGGAAATGAATCTTATACGCTAATTAGTTCTTACGATTTGACTGTTTATCCGCCGCCAATGTCTGTTGTAGTGACAATGGATGGTTCAACCTGTGGAACTCCAACAGTAGAATTACGTGCAAGCAATGGAGATGTTTGTGAAACCCTTTCGGGACCTTGTACTGCTAACGGAACACCATTTAATTATGATTTTTCAACAACTGATACAGGGATTGCCCTAGCTGGCGCCCCCGGAGGATGTACCTTACCACCTGCAGGATCTGTTGACTGTTCAAACTGTTCCAGCATCATGCTCATCGATGATCCTTGTTCTTGTAATGATCCTTTGAACTATTTCCTCAATGGCAATTTTTACTTTCATGAAGTCATTGAAATAACTGCAACAGCAGGAGATATCTGGAACTTAACAGATCCTCTTACCTCCGGACAATTGTTCGACAATGGTGGCAATTCAATAAGTTTGCCTCAAATGTTTACGGACAACGCAGACGGAACATTTACTCTTTCTGTTTGGGTTCTGAATGGTGTTGCTTACGATGCCGCTGTCGCGGAAAATGGCGGAGCAACCTTAAGCATCGCAAATACTTGCAGCTTGCCAACTCTTGATGTTGATTGTCCTGCCAATACTGATTT
>CAZDTI010000588.1:0-4820 GCA_964508085.1 uncultured Saprospiraceae bacterium
CTTTTGCGATTCTTAAATCAAGCAAAGCCACAGTAGCCAAGCTATCGGCCAGTAAATAGTCCCCTTTTGAAGAATAAATGGAGGCCAAAGTCATATTTCCTCTTCCAATGTTTCTGTTTTGCCTTTTTCTCTTGAAATAATTTAAGCCAGAAATAACTCGACTAGTAGCTTCTTGAATTCGGCCTTGTCGATTCAGAATACTTCCTAGATTTAAATAAATGCTGAGTAAGGTAGTGGAATCCTGCAGCGTTTTTGCCAATTCAATGCCTTCCAAGGCGAGCATTTCGGCTCTTTCAAAATCAACTCTTCCTAAATCTATGGATAATTTATCCAATAAAATTAGCCGTTCTTTTCCTGTAGCTGTGACCAGCTCATTTTCTAAACTATATATTTGATTGGCAATAAGTTGCCCAATACTTATCACCAACAATAAACAAAATAAAAAGAGTGTTCTGCCTGTTTTTGTTTTACAACTATTCATAATTTAAATACGATAACCTTTGTTTGAAAACGTGTTATAATCTTAGAAAAATCTCCAAGACATTTATTGGGGGCCATTCTTTGATCTAGGTTCAATAATATATGGCGCCAATTTCGGAATTAACCGAAACTAGTTTCTGACAATAACTCGTATAGACAGGCAGATAAAAAGAAGAAGAATTTTAGCTTCGTACTTTATAAAAAAGTAACGTGTTGTTTGATTGGAAGTTTAATTAGTGGGCGATTAACATAACTAATCGCTGTTGTCCTCTCATTCTTAATCCAAAAAACGAAAATTTAATTGATTTATTCGATTTATTCTCTACTAAGAATGGATAGGAATAGACAGATATCGCATTCTGAGGGATAGGGCCATTAGAATGCCTAAAAAATTTATGCTAGTAACAAATTAAGCGGCGGGATTGTACCAAATGGGAAAGCCCCTAATCAACAGACTGTTAATCAAGGGCTTTAAAAGTTGACCCACAAGGGCTCGAACCTTGAATGCCTGGACCAAAACCAGGTGTGTTACCATTACACCATGGGTCAAAACCTTTCGCTTTTTTAGGAAGCGACTGCAAATTTATAACTTTTTCCTCATTTAGTAAAGCCTTACTTGCAATCTTTTTTTAAAGTTTGTCATTTTTTCTAAACATCCCCTTACTTTTACCCCATGAAAAAATGGGTACTCAAGGCTGTCATTCAGAAAACAATCTCCTTTCTGCCGTATAAACACCACCTCAACTTGCTCTTTCAGACCTATGTCACTAAAGGAGTACAGCTTTCTGAGGCCTATTTCGAGGACAAACTCATCCATTTTAAACAACACAACCAATTTCGTAAAAAATATCTGGCTAATCAACCCGACTGGTCGGTACTCGAAATTGGGACAGGGTGGTATCCAGTAGTGCCTATTTGCTGCTTCCTGGCTGGGGCCAAAGAAATTACCTCTGTAGACTTGAGTAGGCTGACCAATAAGGACAAATTAAAGACTACGCTAGAGGCTTTCATAAACGGTCATCAAAAAGGACAACTTAAAGAATACTTCCAAGCGCTTCCTCACCGATGGGCCATCCTCGTGGACATCTATGCGAACTATGAGACCATTTCTTTTGAAGAAGCCTGCCAGCAGTTGCATTTTAACTACTTGGTTACTGACGCTAGAAAGCTTCCTCTGCAAGACAATAGCGTCGAATTCATTTTATCCAATAATACCTTTGAACATATTTATGAGGACATCTTAAAAGATATTCTTCGAGAGTTTAAAAGGGTATTAGCTCCTACTGGCTTAATGAGTCATTTTATAGATATGTCTGATCATTTTGCGCATTTGGATCAAAGCATTACCATCTATAATTTCTTGAAATACAGCCCTAAAGAGTGGGATCGTATTGATAACTCTATCCAACCACAAAATCGACTACGTATCACCCACTTCAGAGAAATGTATCAAAACTTGGATATTCCAATTACTGAAGAAGTCAACCGCCCAGGAGATGTAAAAGTCGTAAAAAATTTATCTATCCATGCCTATCTAAAAGATTTGTCTGCGGAGGAGATCGCCATAAGCCACAGCTATCTCGCGTCGAAATTTTAGACGGAGGTTAACCAAAAAAGAGTTCTATCTTAAAGCCGCCTTCCTTTCACGAATCACCCGCGTACCAAGGGAATTGAAATTGAGGTTGCTCTTGAGGTTGAAGTTGAAAAAGCGCTCTACCTCCCCACTACAAACTTCTGAACAAAATAATCTCCATCCATCTTAAAAGAAATCCAATAAACGCCCGCTGCTAGCGGAGGTACTTCAAATGAAACTAGCCGTTCTTCTGTGGTATAGGGAATTTCGTAGCGGATTCCAATCATATCTATAAATCGAATCGATTCAATTTCTATGGTTTCGTCAAGTAAGATTTGCATGACATCCCCTGCCTCCACAGGATTAGGCAATAGCGTCATACTTGGAATTGTTGGTGGTTCTTCTACTTCCGGAGCATCAAAATATCCGGTCGGTGGAACTAATTTTTGGGAGGTATAAACACGGTATTCTCCGCGAGCAAAAGTCAATTCCGCTTCCGTATTCGTTACGTCCAGCTCCTTTCCAGTAAAGTATTCATACCAGGTTCCAGTGTATGGAAACTCCGGATTGATCGCTGCATTGTCAAGATTGAAATTTGCCAAAGTCACAACGTCCATTTCGGGATGTCGTAAGTGAACTTTGTTAATGTAAGAATCATCAACAAAGTCATAATCAGTCGTCGCAAAAGCTGCATAGTTTGTTTTCAGATGTAGAATCGCTCTTGATCGGTCATACAATTCTTGCCGATCCTTTTCTGCTAAATAATCCCAGTGAATGGGTTTACGTGATAAGCGACAGTCCTCGCTTATAGATCCATCTTCACATCTATTAATAGAAAAATCATAACCCAACTCTCCAAATTGCCAAAGCATTTTGGGGCCTGGTAAACTCATGAAAACAGTCGTTGCAGCAGCTACTCGATCTACGCTTGTTTCTAGTTCTTTAGTGTTGTATTCCTCCAGGCTATTTCCATAGGTCTTTGTTTTGAAACTAATACGCTCTTCATCGTGGCTTTCCATATAGGCTATCAAATGTGGTTCCGACCAACCTCGATTGTTATAGTCTGCCCAGTCCAAACTCGAGGAGTAGCCCATCGCTGCTTCCGCAAAATCATGGGTCGCATTTCCCCAAAGCATCATTCCATAATTGGCCAATTCTTTCTCTTCTGTATTTTGTGAAAAATGCTCCAAAATAACATAAGAATCAGCATCCAGGCTCCAGATATAATCGGCATATTCTTTTAAAATAGAAATTCGACTGGGATCATATTGAGACATTACATTGGAGTCATTCCCAGAGTTCTTTTGTGTTAAACCTTTCGATAAATCAAAGCGAAATCCATCGAAGTGAAATTCCTCAATCCAGTATTCCAAAACTTGCTTTACCCAATCCTTAGTATAATCACTTTCATGGTTGAAATCATACCCCACATTAAATGGATGACGAGCCGTTTGATTAAGCCAAGGGTTGTCAGGAGCCGGTCTGAAATCTGCGCTATTCCAATACAATTGACAAAGTGGACTTTGCGAGAAAGCGTGGTTAAAAACAACATCCAAAATCACTGCGATGCCTCGCTGATGAGCCGCATCAATAACGGCTCGCAACTGATCTCGTGATCCATAATATTTGTCAACCGCTTGATGAAAACTGGGATTGTACCCCCAACTGTCATTGCCCTCAAATTCTTGTATGGGTAACAACTCTATGGCATTTACGCCCAGTCGATCCAGATATTCTAAAGTATCCAATAAAGATTTGTAATTATAATCTTCTAAAAAATCACGCATTAAAATTTCGTAAATAACTAAGTCTGTTTTGGCAGGTTTATCGAAGTTCGGAACTTGCCAATCGTAAGTTGTTTTTTCAAGATCAAAAGCCGTTACAATGGCTGTTGTTTGTCCTTCTGGATAATCTGGTAACATTGCTTTTACGTCATCCGGAATATAGTCATCATTCCAAGGATCTAGGACCAATTCAGCATATGGATCAGCTATTTTTATGGCACCATCCACTAAATATTGATAGGTATTTTTTCCATTTTCAAATAAATCGCGCGACAATTCAATCCAAAAAACTTCTCCATTTTCAGATTTATTCATTTTATAATCGATATCAACCGAGTATTCATTTGAAGGGCAAAGCAAGAAAACATGCTCTTTTTCTGGCGCTACCAGGCTAAAAATGTAACTGTCATCGGAGTAATAATTCAACCCTGATTTAATTCCTGTCGGAGGGTTTACAAGCGTTTCATTGTCATCTAAAACAAAATAAGTTCTGCTTAATTCTTCGTCCATTAAGCCATTAGATATGGACATTTCTAAGCTGTGCGCACCCAAAGTATTGGGCTGAACAAAGAAATTAACTTCGTCCGTACTTCCCGTGTACACCGTGTTACCGTTGTCAGTTATCTCAACCTGAGCGACTTCATTTATCTGCAAATTGATCTGTAAACTGTCTGTTAGATATATAATTGAGTTATTGTTTTGTGGTTTAATCAGATTAACAAACAAGCCTGCATCAGGCGGATAAACGTCAAGAAAAATATCGCCGCCATCTTCCGCTCTTCCTACAATAGAACCATCGACACTCCTAAAAACAAAGGCCAATTGTTCTACCAATTCTCCTGCAGGAACGCCATAATAATCTTCGATATTATAGCTTATCGAGTAGATGTTATTTCCTTCAAAAGTCATCAAGCCATTTGGGTCATCGGTACCCCAATTTCCTTGAACATGCTTCCAATCACTGGGTGCCGTGCTCTGACTGG
>CAZDTI010000589.1:0-4765 GCA_964508085.1 uncultured Saprospiraceae bacterium
TATTGGATCTAAATACCACTTGGAAAGCAACTTCTGATGCACAAGATACCTTTGAAGGGCGCGACCGTAAAACAGGAGATCTTAAGTGGCTCGGTTCAAGAGTGGATTTGATCTTTGGTTCCAACTCTGAGTTGAGAGCGATTGCTGAAGTTTATGGTTCTAGTGATTCTGAAGGACGGTTTTTGAAGGACTTTGTAGCCGCTTGGTGCAAGGTGATGGATTTGGATCGTTTTGATCTTGCTTAGACTTTTAACGATTGACTTTTAGCTTCTTTCTTTAGAATTTGAAGAGGTTGATAGCTTGTAAGTTAATTGTTATGAAATAGATATAAAATTAGGCCCGGCGTTTTTGCGTTGGGCCTTTTTTTTTGCGTTGTTTTGGTGAGGCCGCGCTGCCCCCGGCTCTATCTGGCTGGCTAGACAGGCCCTAAAGGGGAGAGCTGCCCGCTTCTGGTCCCCAAGAACATTATCGTCGATATTTTCCATTCTCTCACCAAGGGCTACAGAAGGTATGAAATCATCTTTTAAAATCAAGCTTCTAGACATCTATAACTCTTGTTAATTACATAGCTTTTCCTTCTCTAAAAATGCTATTGGAACCGCCCGAGCGCTGATGCTCCCCTTTAGGGGCTGGGGGCAGTAGAGCTAATTCAATACACTATCTCAAAGACAATTCAATTTATTAGAGTTATTGTAGAGATTATAGAGTTGCATAGGCCGCGCTGCCCCCAGCCCCTAAAGGGGAGAGCTGCCCGCTTCTCGACCCCAAGAACATTATCGTCGATATTTTCCATTCTCTCACCAAGGGCTACAGAAGGTATGAAATCATCTTTTAAAATCAAGCTTCTAGACATCTATAAGTCTTGTTAATTACAAAGCTTTTCTTTATCTAAAAACGCTTTTGGAACCACCAGCGCGCTGATGCTCCCCTTTAGGGGCTGGGGGCAGTAGAGCTAATTCAATACCTTATCTCGAATACAATTCAATTTATATTTGTATATTTATTGTTATATACTCAACTATTTCATCTAAACATTTAACACAATTCTTTTGAAAAAACAAAAAGTAACAACTGAAGAGTCTGGAATGCACAAAGGTGCAAATCCTACTATATTTAAAAATGCATTCAGGCTTAGGAACGGAATGACAAAGGCTGAAATATTGTTGTGGGACAAATTAAAAGGAAAGCAACTTGGGTATAAATTTAGACGCCAGCATCCAATAGGAAACTACATCGCTGATTTTTATTGTCATCAAAATTTGCTAATTATTGAGCTGGACGGTGGTTATCATCTTGAAGAAAAACAACAATATTTTGATGCAAGACGTACTAAGGATTTAGAATTAGCGGGAATAACAGTTATTCGATTTTTGAATGAGGAAGTTGTTAATGATATTGAAAGAGTTGTTGAAGAGATTAGAGCCTCTATAGGCCGCGCTGCCCCCGGCGCCTAAAGGGGAGAACCGCCCGCTTCTCGACCTCAAGAACATTATCGTTGATATTTTCTATTCTCTCACCAAGGGCTACAGAAGGTATGAAATCATCTTTTAAAATCAAGCTTCTAGACATCTATAAGTCTTGTTAATTACAAAGCTTTTCTTTATCTAAAAACGCTTTTGGAACCACCAGCGCGATGAGGCTCCCCTTTAGGGGCTGGGGGCAGGAGAGCTAATTCAATACCTTATCTCGAATACAATTCGATTTATTTTTGTATCACTATTGTTGTGTACTCAAGTTTTTTAAAGAGGTTAGAGCTTGTATAGGCCGCGCTGCCCCCGACCCCTAAAGGGGAGAACCGCCCGCTTCTCGACCCCCCAAATATTTTCATTGATATTATTCATCATCTCACCAATGGTTACACAAGGAATGAAATCATCTTTTATAATCAAGCTTCTAGACGGGTATAAGTCTTGTTAATTACAAAGCTTTTCTTTCTCTAAAAATGCTATTGGAACCACCCGCGCGATGATGCTCCCCTTTAGGGGCTGGGGGCAGGAGAGCCTTTCATGTTACTTATGGCAAAGATTACTCAACTATTCTGAAGAGATTAGAGCCTGTATAGACGGCGCTGCCCCCGAAGTCTTCACCTTCCACCAATAACAATAGTATGCACCTCACTCCCCCCATCCGCTTTCTGATACTCTTTTTCAATAACATTTAAAATCCTAAAGAATGGAATTGCTCTTCTCACAAGGGCCAGAACCTTTTCAAAAAACACTCCTAGACGAATAAAAAACACTTAGCCCCCACTCCTTTCTAAAAAAATATTAGCTATAAATTATCTATTGGCTTTCAAGCTACAAAGTCGCAAAAATCCCCCAACGAAAGCAGCTCATTTTTTCTTTTTGATTCATATATAACTTACTATTGCTATTGTATTTCACAAATCATTCTTTTCAGTGAATTAGACCTCAATTCATTTTATTAATGGCTTCCAAACTGGTTGACCAAAGGAAATACCTATGCACCGAATTTAATCAAATTCTAATATTTTTTAAAAAATCAAACACTTTAAATGATGAAAAATTTTACACTAATTACTCTTTTTGCTCTTTTCATGTCGCAGTCAGTCTTTGCACAAGTTCCCGACTTTTCTGTAACTGACCTTGACGGTGTAGAGCACAATCTTTATGAAATTCTTGACGAAGGTAAAGTAGTCGTTTTAGATGTTTCTGCTACTTGGTGCCCTCCTTGTTGGAGTATGCATGAAGAACACTACTTAAAAGACATTTATGATGAGTACGGCCCTAATGGTACTGACCAAGTTCATGTTATTTTTTATGAAGGAGATCCTAATACTGGCATGGCGGACTTGGAAGGAACAACTGCTACAACAGAGGGCAACTGGTTGGAAGGAACGGAATACCCAATCGTTGATGAGAATCCTTTGTCTCTTGATTTAGACATCTGGGCGCCATTGGGTTTCCCAACAGTAAACGTAATCAATCCTACAACTAAAGAAATTGTTGCTGACCTTTACGACACATGGGCAGCTGGACAAGGCTTACAAGGTATGAAAGATATCATCGAGGCACAATTCCCAGTTGCTTCTTCAGTAGACGCTGTAGAAACTTTAGATGTAACTGTTTTCCCAAATCCTTTTGCAGAAACTTTGAATATCGACCTTGCTGATTTTGATGGGGAATTGACAAGTATTGAGCTAGTAAACGTTATGGGCCAGATAGTTACGACAACTGCTGTGAATACTTCTAACAAGAATTTCACATTGGATGTTGCCGCTATTCCTGCTGGCATGTATGTGTTGAACCTTATCAGTACTGATGAAGTTGTTGGTATGAAGAAATTGGTAAAAGAGTAATATTTACCTTACTTTTTTATATCAAGCAGGAGCTTTCCTTTTCGGGAAAGCTCCTGCTTTTTTATAGGTAATTAATTGATAACGATTTAAGAGAATGGTTCATTTTTTAAGTCTTGAGAAAATATTGTTAATTTTACACTACAAAAGTTTAATACTCTGGTTTTCTCTTTTCCCTAATAGGTATACGAATTACTAATTCAAAAGACCATTAAAACAAAAACAATGAATCAAAACACAATAACCCTTTTAGTAATTATATTGTTAGCTTCCTGTACTCAACCAAACACACAAAAAACAAACGATACAGAAACCAAGGTAGAAGAATCACAAAATCAAATCCCCGTAACCGTTGACGAAAAAGCCAGCAAACTCGCTGACGCGACCCTACTTGCCATGGGTGGCCAAGAAAAATATGACAAGCTCCAATATCTCTCCTGGACTTTCTTTGGCTCTCGTCAACTTGTTTGGGACAAATGGAATAGTCGTGTTAGAATTAATTCTCCAAGGGACACCACTATTTATCTTCTTGACATGAAAACGATGAAAGGAAAGATCAGTAAAAAGGGTAAAGAAATAACCGATCCTGTTGAGTTGAGCAAAGGTTTAGAAAGGGCGAAAGGCATTTGGATCAATGATTCTTATTGGCTGGTCATGCCTTTTAAATTAAAGGATCCTGGTGTCAATCTGAAATACATTGGAACGGATACGACTAAAGTGGGCGCAATAGCAGAAGTACTTGAACTGACCTTCGAAGGAGTTGGAAATACGCCGGACAATAAATACGAAGTTTACATTGATAAAAAGGATAACTTAATAAAACAATGGGCTTTTTATGGAAAAAGAGATCAAGAAACAGCTCCTAGAATTTGGCCTTGGGATAATTACAAAGACTATAATGGAGTACTCTTATCCGGTGAGCGATCAGACGAAAGCGGACCTTCGGAAATAAAGGTACATCAGACGATGGAAGATTCTGTTTTTGAAACTTTTTAATACACTTAAATTATTATTAAAATATAGAACATTCGACTTATACTATTCTAAATCTTTTATATAAAGCTCTATTCTTACTTTAAAAAGATCCTGTCTAAGTTGAAAATCTCTTCACCTATTGTATTCAACTCTTTAATAAATGCAGTACTCCCTTTTTCCATTATAAAATCTCTTTCAGACTGCGAAATAGGAATCATCCAAATAAGGTTTACTTTTGCTCCCCTATAGCTGTCAAACTCCACTTTCGGAAGGACATCTAACTCATTGGTTAGTCTAGGTTTACAAAACCTCTGAAGGATAATAAATCTCTCCTATTAATTACTAAATTGATACCTAAAAATAAGGAATTTATTATGCCGTTCAACGGACATAGCCTCTCCCCTCCTTACAATTGAAAGGAAAAAACTTAGTATAGGAGTAATCTTTTCTTTACTTTTATCGCAAGAAAGAGGA
>CAZDTI010000590.1:0-4732 GCA_964508085.1 uncultured Saprospiraceae bacterium
TTAATCACGCAGAGGGCGCAGAGAACGCAGAGCGAGACGTGTTAAAAAGGTGCGATAGCTCTGTGAACTCCGTAGGCAACATACTAAAAAGGGCATGCGGTAGCTCTGCGCCCTCTGCGTGATTAAAAACAGTAAAAGGGCATGCGAAAGCTCTGCGCTCTCTGCGCTCTCTGTGTGAGTCAATACATTAAAAAGGGAATGCGAACAACGAGCAGGCAGTTATAAAGAATATCCCTATATTTGCAACCCAAATACAGAATTTTTCATTATACAAACCACAAATAAATGCCTAGAAAGAAAATAGCCGCAGGAAACTGGAAAATGAATACCCTACTTAGAGATGGTCTAAAACTTGCAAAAGCCATCGCCAAAAAAGTACCAACCGACAGTAAAGCCGAAGTCGTCTTCGGAACGCCCTTTACTCACCTTCATGCTGTTGCGCAAGCTGTGAAAGGAAATAGAAAAGTAAAGGTGGCTGCGCAGAATTGTTCGGTTCATGACAAGGGGGCTTATACAGGGGAGACTTCCGTAGCAATGTCCAAATCTGTTGGCGCGTCTTATGTCATTGTTGGGCACTCTGAACGACGAATGTATCACAATGAAACAGATAAAATGTTGGCGACCAAGGTGGATAATGTACTTGGTGCAAAGCTGAAACCAATCTTTTGTTGTGGAGAGCCGATCGATATTCGTAAAGCTAAAAAACAAAAGACTTACGTATCAAAACAAGTGCGCTCTGCTTTGTTCCACTTGGATGAAAAAGCCTTTAAAAATGTAGTGATTGCCTACGAACCGATTTGGGCAATTGGTACTGGATTGACGGCTTCACCAGAGCAAGCGCAGGAAATGCATAAACACTTAAGAAAGCTTATTGCTAAGAAATATGGAGAGAAAATAGCAAACAATACCAGTATCTTATATGGTGGTTCTGTGAAACCTGGAAATGCAGAATCTTTGTTTTCTCAGCCGGATGTGGATGGTGGATTGGTAGGGGGAGCGTCTCTAGACGCGAAAGGCTTTGTGGAAATTATTAATTGTTTGTAGCTTTAAATACACAGTGTATTAAATGTTATCCAAATTAAATACTTGTGTCGAGCTAATCGACACAAGTATTTTTATTTCCATTGAACCTTAGGGGAAATCAAAGCCCCAATTCGAAGGCGATGCTAATTCTAGATCTATTTCTAAATTGACCAAAAGAAGCATTTCTATCGCCAAAGAAAATATCTGCTCCTAAAGTGCCGTAGAGATTATCTCTTAAAAGGTATTTTACAGCGGGTTTAATAAATCCATCTCCGTGACTGAAATTTTGAACGATAATAATATTTGCGGTTAGAATATCATTCATAAAATTTCTACTGTATAAAAACGAAGCAAAAGTCTCACTTTGATTTCTTCCTGTAGGTTCAATATTTTCAAATAGTACATCCTCGAATATTTGTATCCCAATTTGGGTGTTTGTAAAACCGGAATAATCCAAACCCAGAACGCCAATAAATTGATTGGACTTCGTAGTTCCATTTTTATAATCCAAATTGGTTGAATTAAAATATTTTCCAAATGCAAGTCCAAGTTCTCCTCTAAAAGTAAAAGGACCAAAGGTATTATTGAAAGTGCCTCCTGCCAAATGATGCCGCTTGTATATTGTTTCTAAGATAAGAGTGGGGGAGCCCGATTCATTCTCGAGATTAGAATTTACAATCGGAAAATCGTCATAATGATAAAGATAATTCAGCGTAAATTCCCAGCCCTTCATAAAAGAGGAAATCTTTAAACCCAGGTCTGAATCTTTTAATAAATGCTTAGGTTTTTTAACTCCTAAGTCGGTTACCTCAACTCCTAAAGGCAACTCTCCAAAGAATGCCTCCGGAAAGAAGACTGCTTCACTATTAGGAAAATCATTATAAGACTGATCAAAAATCCAAACGGGTTGGATATTTAATTTTTTAACTTTTAAGTCTGCCTTTATTGACCATAATGGTATGCGCGAATTATCAAAATCATCCAATAAGAATTCTCTAAAGTTCATTGGATTAACGATGTCCAAAATTTTCAATCCATCTGCTTTCCCCCAGACAATTTGCTGCTTGCCAAAAGTGATGTAATGTTTCTTTATTTTCCAATCCAAATAAAACTCCCTTAGCTCAAGTTCTACTCTGTCCCCTAATAATAATCTTTTAGAAAAAGAGGAAATTGAACTTTGCATTGGTCGATCAGGCTCCAGCTTATCCATAGCTTCTAAATAGAACCTCCCGATACCAACGAATTTTAATTTTCTGCTAATGGGAATGCTTATTTGAGGTACAAAAAGGTATTCTAATTTTTGTATTGAACTGCTTTCGAATTCAAAAGCTGACCTCAATTCCATAATATTATCAGACTCTATTTTTTTCCACCATTGCTTCTTAGTTTTATCTTTTGAATTATTTTGAGCTTTGATAATATTAATAGAAAATAAAAAAGAAATAAGCATCCATAAAAAAAGTATTCGCATCATTTTACGCCGCGTGTTAAAGATTCTTCAGAAAATAAATCATCGTCAATATTCGTATTGTAATCACTGCTTGAAAAAGTGATACTTGTTTTGTGACCTGATTTGTGATTAATCGCTTCTAACTCCTGGAAAGTCCAAATCCCTTGGATATTTTCTACATTTTTCACGAAAGTACTCTTCAACGGATTCCCAGCGATGTCCCAGTATTTCGATTGAAGAACCAACCATATTTCTTTGTCCACCCATTGATGAATTTTACTGTAACCGAGTTCTCTACTTATTTTCTTATTAATTGGTGTACCTTCAAGCAGATAACACATTTTGCCATTTACGACTTCCTCTTTAAGCACCTGATAATCGTAATCGGCCTTACTCATTTTCGCTCCCAATTTTATGTCTTCAAAAGTAAAATCTGTTCCTAAGAAATAATCACCCCGGTTCGCTGCAGAAATTCTTTTCGTTTTTCGTAAGGAGGGGAGGTAAAGCCACTGGTCATCATCTTTTGAAACTTCATCATAATCAAAAGACATAAAAGCAGTTCCTTTTACATTGGAAGGTTTGGTGTACAGTAAAATGGTTTTTCTAACGCCTTCATAATCTTTTCTAAAACTTTTAGTATCTCTCACTTGCTTTCGACCTCTTTTATTAGTGAGTGTCATTTTCAGATGCTGTACCAAGTGTTTCCCTTCATTTCTTGCGTTTACTTTTTCCATAATTTCATTACCGGTTGGTAAATCGCTTATGAAGGCAATGAAAACAAATGCAATAATGGCAAGTAGAAATGGATTTAATATTCGATTTAATTTTTTCATGATAGGTCAATTTTAAATGTTAAAAAATTTGGTTGAAAAGTTTTAATCATAGCTGGCAAGATGGTAATACTCGCGATAAAGCTACTCGCAACACAGGTCATAATTAATATTCCAAAAGTGATAAACGGAGGAATACTACTAACCATATTAACTCCAAATCCGAGACAGATGGCAATGACATTAAAGAGTAGCGCTCTACCCGTAGTTGGGAATACTTCTGTTAGGGCTTCTTCAATTGAAAGCCTTCGTAGATGGACAGAGTCCTTGATGTGTTGAATAATATGGATGGCAAAATCAACGGCAACCCCGATCGCAATTGCTCCAAACATAGTGGTCGCCGTATTCAAAGTGATACCGGTATATCCCATAACCGCGTAGAAAATAAATATGGCTGTAAAGACTGGAAAAACAGCATACAAACCTGCTTCAGCAGATTTAAAACTAATGGAGGTTAATAACCAAACAGCGATCAAGGCAATGAAAAGTCCTAGGTAATTGCTAAAGCTAATACTGTCCAACCAATAATAAAAAATGTTCATCCACCCTGCTATTTTTACGTTTACATTTCCATTGTTATATTCTTGTTCTATTTTCTCTTTTAATGGTTCAATAATGTTTTTAGCACTCAGGTAAGAACCGTTTTTCATGGTCACGCCGATATTCGCTTGGCGATAATCAAAGTCGATGTACTTTTCTAAGTCGGCAGGGTCTCCACTTGCACTGTACAAAAGGAAAAGTTGGGCAATCATGTTTTTGTCCTCTGGAATGACATAAGCATTTTCTTTGTTTTCATTTAAAGACTTATTCATTTGTTTGATGATGTCAACGATCGAAGTAGTCCCTCCTACATTGGGTAATTGTTCAATGTAATTTTGAAGAGATTCAATTTCTTTAAGGTTTTCTGGTTCATATAAGCCTTCTATATCGTCCACAGAAACCATCACATCAAAGGTGTTTGCTCCATTCATTTTAGAGTTAATAAGGCGATCCGCCTGATAGATATCCGTCTTTGAATTGAAATTATCGATACTGGCTTCGTTGACATAAACTTTAGTTGCTCCAAAGGCGGCAATGATAAAAACAATAGCCGTTATCCCAAGAATTGGTTTGGCATTTGACAGTACGACTCGACCTAAGGCTTCCATCATTTTACCATATATATCTGTTTTTATTTTTTGATCTGGGGAGGATTTACTCTGATAAGCTTTGCTTCGTTTTGGTTTTAAGAGTATTAAAATCGCTGGCAATAAAAACAAGGATAAGAACCAAGCTGTAGCGACACCAATGGAAGAAAATACACCGAGTAATTTTAGTGGTGGTACGAAGGAAGTTAGACTTAATGCTAAAAAACCTGCGATATTAGTTAAACTGGTGAAGGTGACAGGTCTCCACATCTCGCCCATAGTCAATAAGGTTATTTCACGAG
>CAZDTI010000591.1:0-4707 GCA_964508085.1 uncultured Saprospiraceae bacterium
CGAGCGAGCCGAGGAATCAAAACCGATAACACCTCTTGTTTCGCTTTCGCTTTCTAGGTACACGCTTTCTCTTCTGCTTCTTGAATTTTTTATTAAAAGTCTTAAATTGATACTTATTGCTTTTATTCTTAGAACTATAACCTGAAGAACGAGTACTTTTTTGCATCGACGTTTTTGCTATAGGTTCCTCCGCAGTTACTGGAGCAGGAACAGCAATATCTTCTTCTTGTTGAAATTCTTCAGCGATCTCTTCTGTAGTAGTCTCAATGGTGTTGATTACTGGAGATTCTGTTGCGATTTTTGGAGAGTGTTCAACTGAAGCGGTAAGAATCGAAGGTTCACTTGTGATTGGTTCACTCGTAACCATTAATTGGGCATTAGTTATTTCCTGCGATGGAGGATCCTCGGTGACTACCTTTGCAGTAGCTTCCTCTCTGGTTGTAATTCGTATAACCTGATGCATTCCAACATTGTCAAGATCGAATTGATCATTTAGGATGTCCATGTCATCCGCAGTGTCTTCTTTAACAACAACCGTTGTCATTTCATTCGACTTGTCCTTGTAAGTGTCTTTGACTTGAGCTTCGACAGTGGCGCATACAAAAAGTAGAGCCACCAAAGTGGTGAGTAAGATTTTGTTCATGGGATTAGATTTAGTGATAGTACCTAGGATTCCTAAGCTATCACGTTAATTGGGTTTAAAAATATGTTCAGTTTAAAGCTGGATTGCACAAGTGATAATGTTCATGATATATGGCGGAATGTGCATCCTATTTGTCATTTACAACGGTAAAGTGTTATAAATCGTTTCGTTAAGTGGATTTTATATATTTAAAAATACGATATATTTATTTGCTCTTGAAATAATCATGCTACATTAATTCAATAGCTCTTGTTTATTAGACTCTATTTAGAGTGAAAAGGTACATTAGGCCGTAAATTGAATATCAGATAACTAAATGATGGTTACTTAATATCATCATAAAAAAAGGGAAAATGCACCATTTAATCGCTTCAAAGTAACAAGGAGGATTGATCTTTCTTTTTTATAATAGATTGAAAACTAGTTGATTATAAGCGGAATACGGTTTTTTAAGGAAAGGGATGTGACAAGACTTTTTTGTGGTGGAGTGTAGCTTTTTTGTTGTTAAGGTCTCTTGTGTTTTAATTTATACTACAAATATACTTGATAATCAGCACTTTAAGAATACCTATATATTGGTATTTGTTATATGATAAAAAAAAGAGGTACAATCGTTTTTATGATTGTACCTCTTAGTAGTTAACAATTAATTGTTAACGGTTAATAATCGATTTAATTCGCTTTCAAAACCTTATTTACCAGCTGACGGTATCCGTTTTCTGAAGTGTAGATAAAGTAATATCCAGCCTGCCACTTAGAAACATTCAAATCTATACGATCCATGCCGGATGCCATCGTAAATCGTTTCACAATTGCTCCTTGAGCATTTACGACTTCGAAATCAGTCTGTCTTTCTAATGGCGCAGAGAACATTAAAGTAGTTAAATCCATTGCAGGATTCGGGAAAACGATTCCTTTATTGCCATCTGTGAATTTAATTGTAATGTCCTTTACTGGTGAATACTGAAATTGACCATCCATCAAAATTTGCTTCACTCTATAGTAGTTCACACCAAAGGAAACCATGTCGTCAATGTAGTCATACAACATAGCGTTTCCGGATTTAGAACCGCTATCGTTTGTACCAATAACTTCAAAGTTAATTCCATCTAAGGAATGCTCGATTTCATAAACAGCACCTCCAGGTTCATTCGTCGCTTTCCAATCTAACATCACCTCATCGTCCGGATTAAGCGCAAGTCGTAACTCTAGGTTGTTCTGAATTAAGTTATTCGCACAAGCAGGATTTCCTTCATCCAATACTGTGATTACCTGATCTATGATCGCAGAACATCCGTAGCTATTAGTCACAGACAAACGAACCAATTTTTCTCCTCCCGAAGTGAAGGTAAAGTTGACCTCTTGCCCACTTCTACTTCCTCTAAAGGTAGAACTTGTACTTGGCCCGTTGAAGAAATACCAGTCATATGCGGCATTAGTACCTACATCGAAAGCAGCTAAATCCAGAACAGAACCTGAACAGATTGGGTCATTTAGTACTTCAAATTCGGCACTAATATCATCTCCCAATACTTCTACCTCTACTACGTTAGACATTCCCGTCCACTCTTCACAACCTGAACGTCTGCTGAAACGAACATAATAAGTCGTTTGATTGATCGTCCCTGGTTTGTATACAATTTGATCAGCGGTGTTGATAACAGTCCAGTTAGGATCGTCAAAACCTTGAGGAGCGGTACCTGAGATACTTGCTGCCCATCGATATTCAATTGTACCATTGCCACCACTTGCTGCTGTGATATTGGTTAAATCACCTGGGTTGAAAGGAGCACAACCGCTTTGGTCGTTTCCGATTTGCCCACCATCCGTAATGTTATTACAAGAAGTACAAACAGGATCGTTGCTTTCTAATACAGTGATTATATGGTCTACTCTGATTTCACATCCTTCAAACTCAACATTCAAGCGTACTAACTTCTGACCAGCAGAAGTGAAAGACATTCCTATCGATTGGCCAGTCTGACTACCGATATACGTTGCACTCGTTGTTGATCCATTAAAGAAGTACCAGTTATAAGAAGCTCCTGAACCTACCGGGAAGGCATTAAAAAGGATCACTGAACCTATGCAGATTGGTTCTGAAACTGTAAAGTCTGTTTCCAAATCACTACAATCTCTATAGAATCCAGCATCTATATCGTCAATGACATCATTAAAGCCAACGCTGATGCTTCCGGTATTCCCAGTGCTCGGATCAGCATTTGAATCTTTTGCCTCGTCATTACCCGCTGAAGTTTGCGTTCCTACAAAATCTTGCGGAGCCGTAAATCCAATTTCATATTCCCCTGGATCAAGATTGTCGAAAGAGTAGATACCATCAGGTCCACTGACAGTATTATCGGTGTAAACATTACCACCACTTTGAATGCCGTTAATGGTTACAGGTAAGCCGACTAAGCCTTCTTCACCAGTATCCTGAATTCCGTTCTGATTCTCATCATTCCAAATTCTATCTCCAATGACAGCACGTGAGTTCAATGTTAGATTGCTAGAACTCGTACAGCCATTATTATCTGTTATCGTAACGCCATATTCTCCACCAGATAAACCATTGATGGCAGAATTTGTCTGGCCATTACTCCACGCATAACTGTAAGGACCGGTCCCACCACTCGCAGCCACTTGTAATACTCCATTGGAGGCTGTGGTAGAAGACGGCATATTCAAGATGTTAATCTCTGCATTCAAGTTAGATGCTGGTTGATCAACTGTCATACAATCTGTGCTTGTACATCCACTACAATCCGTAACGGTTACGCAGTACATACCCGCTTCGCTAACAACTATTGTTGCCGCATCTGCATTATTTACGCCAGGACCAGACCAGCTGTAGGTATTAGTTTCCAATGGAACTTGAGCATTGCAACATCCATTTACTCTTAAGCCAGCCAACTCAAATAAATCACAATCTTCATCATCCGGTGTTCCTCCGATTTCAACCCTAAGTATACTTCCTGTTGCTACCAAAATTGGCGAGTCAGGACCTACTGTTTTAGTCAAAATTTGATTTTCATCGACATTGACAACCTTTGTTGCAATCAATACATCATCTACGAAAAATTGAATCGTAGCATCGTAAGAAGTAGGGCAGGAGCTGCTGTTGGCCGTTCCACCCGCACTGCTGCCATCGGTTGGATACCAGAAGTCTGCTTCTATTTCCTTAAATTCAAAAGGACTATCAGCTTTCATTGTGAAATACCAACTATTGAACATACTTGCAATGCAAATGATATTGTTGTTACAAGAAGAGTTTACTGGACCTTCTGTAGGACAGATGCCTGAAACATCACTTAAGCAAGAAGCAATTCCTGATGGGAATAGACATTCTGTCGGATCATCACAACTGCCATTATAAGTAACTAATGTTGTACTATTACAATCTGGTGGTGTACAAACCGCTGCACCATCAACCATTGCTGTGATGGCTGCATTGTCTCCACTACAGATTGTTATATCACCTCCTAACTCAACTGTAAGGTCACAAGGCGGAGCAACTCCAGCACAAGTACATCCATCTGATTGAATAACATCGTTAATTGTATTTGCATTGTTATCGTTACAGGCCGTTCCAGGGTCTGTTGGTAAATTGGCATCGTTTGGTGCACAATCATCATTGTCACAAATTCCATCATCATCTGCGTCTGGACAAGGAATATCTCCATCCAAAATAGTTACAGTTCCTTGAGGATCACTTAGGGTTCCATTAGTTGGATTTGATAAATTAACCACAAAGCTTTCTGTATCTTCCGGATCATTATCGTCTACAATATTGATAGAAATATCCACACAAGTTTGTCCCGCTGGAATTGTAGCAGTACCACTTAGTGAATTAAAATCTAAACCTTCCTCAGCAGTATCATCTGCGGTTGAATAGTTTACGGTTACAGGAACGGTAGTGGTTTGGTCTAAGCAAATTTGCAAAGTTGCGGTACCATCTTCTTCATTGACAGTGATATCGTTGATTGTAATATTAGGAACCACAGGAGGTTCTTCATCCGTATCTAAAATGGTAACTAATCCAGAAGGGTTTCCGATATTCCCAT
>CAZDTI010000592.1:0-4703 GCA_964508085.1 uncultured Saprospiraceae bacterium
ACACTGATCCGGTTTTCACTTTTGTACCTGCAGATAATACCATTTCCTGTGGAACGATTCCTTCTTTTGACCCAGCGGAAGCTTCTGATAATTGTAGCGGCGCTGTTATTGATTTTGATGATGAAACAGGAGGTAGTGGATGTAATACGACCATTACCCGAACATGGATCGCCACAGATGCTTGTGGAAATTCTACAACAGCCACTACAGTATTAACCATTTCAGATAACGAAGATCCATATTTCACCTTTGTACCCTCCGATACTACGGAATCTTGTGGGGGCGATCCTAATTTTGCGGAAGCAGAAGCAGAGGATAACTGTGGTTCGGTATCCATTTCTCATGATGACGAGGAAAATGGTTTCGGTTGTAATATTGCTGTTACGCGAACTTGGACGGCGACGGATGATTGTGGCAACACCGCCACGGCTTCAGCAACAATTAGCTTATCGGATAACGAAGATCCGTATTTTACTTTTGTGCCTTCCGATGCTACCGAATCTTGTGGAGGCGATCCTGATTTTGCGGAAGCAGAAGCAGAGGATAACTGTGGTTCGGTATCCATTTCTCATGAAGACGAGGAAAATGGTTCCGGTTGTAATATTGATGTTACGCGAACTTGGACGGCGACGGATGATTGTGGTAACACCGCCACGGCTTCAGCAACGATTAGTCTATCAGATAACGAAGATCCCTATTTCACCTTTGTACCCTCCGATGCTACGGAATCTTGTGGAGACGATCCTGATTTTGCGGAAGCAGAAGCAGATGATAACTGTGGTTCGGTATCAATTTCTCACGACGATGAAGAAACCGGTACTGGTTGTAATATAACTGTTACCCGAACCTGGACGGCAACGGATGATTGTGGTAACACAGCTACGGCTTCAGCAACAATCAACTTAACAGATAATGAAGATCCCTATTTCACTTTTGTACCGTCAGTATTAGATGTGGACTGTGATGAAAATCAAGATTTTATAGAACCTGAAGCAGCAGATGATTGTGGTAGTGTTAGTTTGACCTTCGAAGATCTTGGTGTTAACGGGACGCTTTGCGATGATGGTTTTGCGAAATCAAGATTATGGACAGCCACAGATGACTGTGGGAATACGGCGACAGTAGAAACCACGGTTTGGGTGAACCCAGATGAAACGGGGCCTGTCTTTACGGGTTCATTGCCTGGAGGATTACTGGACTGTGACGATTATCCGCCGGTTGCGAATGAGCCGGATGTATATGATGCTTGTGGATCAGTTACCCTAACAATGGAAGAAGTATTTTATGGAAATCCAGAAGGATGTCAGGTCGGTCAAGATTTTGAGTATCATAGAGTTTGGACAGCAACGGATGATTGTGGCAATAGTTCGATGACTAGTCAGGTATTTATCGTTTCCGGCGGAACTACAGCAGCTACTGCAAATATTTCAGGAGCGATACAAACACAAACTTCAGAGATGGTAGCGGGAGTAAGTGTTTCCTTGGAAGGAGCGGGCATTGGAATAGAACAGAGTTCAGAAACCCTTGAAGACGGGTTGTATCAATTTTCTGGCTTGCCATTATCACAGAATTATACGGTAACACCATATTTGAACGCTAATCCTTTGAATGGAATTAGCTCCTTTGATTTGGTTTTGATGACAAAGCATATTCTAGATATAACGGCATTGGATTCTCCGTATAAATTAATTGCTGCGGATGTCAATCAATCGGGAAGTATTACCACTGCAGATATTCTTAGTTTGCGTAAGCTGATTCTACATAAGGACACCATGTTTCAAGAAAATACTTCCTGGCGATTTATAGATGCTGATCACATATTCCAGAATGCCTTAAATCCATTTGCTGCCTCTTTTCCGGAAAGCAGTTATATCAATGGTCTTTTGACAAACGAGGAACACGATTACGTAGCTATAAAAACAGGAGATGTGAATGGGAATGCGAATCCAAATGGTTTGCTGGATGTAGAAGGCCGTGATTTCAAAGGAGAACTTTCTTTAGTTGTGCAGGATGAATTGTTAGAAGTAGGAGAGACTTATGATATCGTTTTCAAAACAAGTGATTTTATAGAAGTAGCAGGTTTTCAATATAGTTTAGCCTTTGATTCTGACATAGTAACCGTAGCAGAAGTAATACCTGGAAATATTACAGGCATGACTTCGGGGAATTTCGGTTTCCGTTATCTGGAAGAAGGATTTATTACGACGAGTTGGCATCTAGGAAGGGCGCTTAGTCTGATGGATGATAGTCCTTTGTTTACAATTCGGTTGAATGCAAAACAAGCCGTTTCCGTAAAAGATGTTTTCAAAATCAGTTCTCAGTATACTGCTGCAGAAGCTTATAAGAAGGAGCGTACTACAGGAGCGTTGGAATTACATAAAGTTCAATTGTATTATGGAGAAGCTTCTGCTATCGCTAATCGTTATGCTTTATATCAGAACGTACCGAATCCATTTCACGATAAGACAAGTATTACTTTCCAGCTTCCAGTTGAAACCGAAGCCTCTATTACGATCTATGATGTGACCGGAAGAGTATTGCACCGTATAAACAATACGTATAGCAAAGGATTTCACCAAGTAACTGTAGAGCGAGAAAAGTTAAATGCAGCAGGAGTGTTATATTATCAGTTGGTTACTCCGAAATGGAGGTCAACAAAGAAGATGACACTTATGAATTGGTAGATAAGTAACTGTACAAATTAATTCTACTATAAAATGAAAAGTCTTTCGCTCTTGTATTTCGTTAAAAAGCCTCGCCGATGCTAAGGCATCGCCTACGTTTTTTGCCTCATTCAAGTTTGAAATCCAATTCCATTTTATGTTGAAATAATTTTGTCCAATTACTTAATCTAATTATAATTTAGAAATAAAGAGCCAAAATACAGCGAGCCCTTGCAATACGATCTTTCAAAAGGTGGAATTGCGGGGGTTTTTTTATGATATTCTGATCATTAATGGATGGATTCGGCTTATTCTCCATCATCTGAGCCACAATAGTACATTATCATCCTAATATGGTTGACGAGTGAAACTACATAATGGTGTAGTGCGATTAAATCCCCTTACATTAGCAGCTGATACTTGAAAACAAGACATGACCCCAGATAGCCGCCTATTACAAGACCGTATATAGACCAACTAGACCCGCTACATGTCAAAACTAAAAATTTTAGTAATCGAAGATGACGTTTCTTATGCTCTAGAGCTAGAAATGATGCTAACGGAAGATTACGATTTATTACCAATTGCGAAAAGCGTTGATGAAGCGCTAGCTACTATTGAGAAAACAGAAGTAGACATAATCTTATCAGATATTTTTCTGGAAGGAAAGGCTACTGGCGTTGACTTGGTTACTCAAATTGAGGAAAAGGAAATTCCAATTGTCATCATGACTTTCTCTAAGGATGAAACGCTTTACCAACGGGCTAAAAGCAAAAATCTGATTGGCTACCTTGTGAAACCTTTTGATAATCTTACCTTAAGAAGTACCATTGAATTGGCCATTGAGAAAAGAGGTTTGAACCCGGAGAGTATTGACTCTACCGGAGCCTCTGATGGTAAAGTTTATAGCAACAGTTTCTTTATCCGTACCAATAAACAATTGGTCAAAGTCATCGTCTCTGATATTAAGTGGATACAATCGGATGGAAACTATTGTATTGTGGTAACAAACAGCAGGAAGTACGCGATAAAACTTTCGTTGACTAAGATTCTGAAAAAATTACCAGAAGCAGACTTCATTCAGGCACATAAAAGATACTTGGTTCAACTCAGTTATATTACTCAAATAGATACCTCTACCAATCAACTCTTCATTTCTGAAGAAGTCATCCCAATTGGTCGAAAATACAAACCAGCGCTTTTTGATCGCTTAGGATGGTTCATTTAAATAAAATTGAATATCCCCAATATTTGCTCTTAATATCCCTGTGGCTGCTGTTTGTCATCTTTACTGTTTTTCCCAGAATGCTTTTTTATATCTTGTAGGAAAGTCTTTTAATACCCAAAAGTCAAAAAATAGATCACAACACTGATAACATCTCAAGAAATTAAAGATTAAGTAACTAGGTTTAATGTAACAAGCATGTTCGCCAACTCTAACAAGGGTTGGCTTTTTTTATTCTTATGAAATACTATTGTTTAAAAAAAGCTTGTAAAGTGGTCTCATTGTTAAACTTTAAATTCTATATCTATCTTATAACTTTCTCTAGTTTTCATTCTATCCCCTAAAAGAGGTCATTTATCATTAATTATTATATGTTTTAATCTATTTTAATAAAAAGTAAATTACTTTTTATTAATTTCACCAAACATACATACTAGGTTATTAATTCAATGAATTTATAACTGAGCCCTCACTAATCACCCCTAATTAAAGTACAATAACTCTTATCTTCAATCAGTTCAAAGCTGATTTCCCAACTACTGCAAGGCTGTTTATTAATGGACAAGACTCAATCCTGTTTTTGTCCTTATGATCTCAGTATGGTATACTGTTCATTAATTCCTATGGGTAGTGTATGTATTGTTATATGTTTATGTGTATATGTTGTTACAGTTTGCCGTATGTCTTTTTAGGATGTTACGGTTTGAATATTTTTTAACCAAAAAAAACAAAAAATGAACCGCGTAAATTTACCACAAAACGGCTCTGTTGTACAAAAAAAGAAGACAGACCTTCAGTAATTTTTCCTAACAATC
>CAZDTI010000593.1:0-4702 GCA_964508085.1 uncultured Saprospiraceae bacterium
CCTTTTCGCTCATTCTTATTAGATATCAAACAAAACATTTTTAAACAACTTCTAATTCAAAAACGAGATTGACTAAAACTTATCAATATCAATCTTTGTTAGGATAGATTTACAATAAAATTGGTTTACAATTAGGGATGATTCGAATTTGATTAGTTTCTTATGAGACGTAAAAGAAACATTTCTATCCCTATGTAGTTATAAAAAGAAAGCAAAAGTATACCTTTCTGAAAATGATTATCATATGAACAGAAACGCAATCATCAATAGTATCAAACGACATAAGAAGCAGCCTAATCTTAGGTTTAAGTTGAAAGAAAAAACAGAAGAATTTACCAATCGCTTATTCTATACGCTTTTCGATATAGATACACCTGTAGCTGAGAATTTGGAGATATTGGATGTAGAATTTAGCAAGCTCGTAGAATTAGCCTGCTGGACAGATGGCCGACCTTGCCATGAAATTTGGGAGTCCTATGTAGGTAATTTACCAACTATTCTAGAATTGTTAAATCTAGATGCAGAGGCTATAGTGGATTGTGACCCTGCATCGAATTCTATTGAAGAAGTGTACATGGCCTATCCTGGATTTTATGCCATAGCCGTTTATCGTCTGGCTCATGGGTTGTATAATGAAGGTTTCCCTTTAGTGCCTCGATTGATGACAGAGTATGCACATAGCAAAACTGGAGTGGATATAAACCCAGGAGCAACTATCGGAAAATCCTTTTTTATAGATCATGCAACGGGTGTAGTTATTGGAGAAACAGCGATAGTTGGGAATCATGTGAAAATTTACCAAGGGGTTACCTTAGGTGGACTATATGTAGCTAAACATTTACGACAAACCAAACGTCACCCAACCATTGAAGATCATGTAACCATTTATGCAAATGCGACGATCCTAGGTGGCGATACGGTGATTGGAAATAACAGTATTGTTGGTGGGAACGCTTGGATTACAAAATCGATTCCACCGTATTCTACCGTTTATCACAAACCTGAAATAAAAATTAAAACGCAATCTGATGTCTCATAATATAACCAATCTAATTGGTAATACGCCTTTGGTATTGTCCAAATCGATCAATACTAATCCAAATGTAAAACTATTGTTTAAGTTGGAAGGGCACAATCCTGGAGGTTCTGTAAAAGACCGTGCGGCTTATAACATGATAAAGTCTGCATTGGATCGAGGAGAAATTAATCAGCAGTCAAAACTGATTGAAGCGACCTCGGGTAATACTGGAATTGCCTTGGCCATGATTGCTGGTGTTTATAATTTGGATATAGAATTGGTCATGTCCGAAAACGCCACAAAGGAACGGATCCAAACGATGCGAGCTTATGGTGCTAAGGTGACATTGACACCTGGTGAACGAGGCATTGAAGCTGCAAGAGATTATGCAGAAGCTAAAGTTCGAGAGGAGGACTTTTTTATGCTCAATCAATTTGGAAACCCAGACAATTGGAAAGCACATTACAAAACTACTGGTCCGGAAATATGGCGAGATACCAAAAAAGAAATCACCCACTTTGTTTCAGCTATGGGAACAACAGGAACCATTATGGGGACTTCCACTTTTTTGAAAGAACAAAGCTCAGCAGTACAAATTGTGGGTGCACAACCTACTGATGGTTCTAAAATACCAGGTATTCGAAAATGGCCTCAAGAATATTTACCAAAAATATTTGATGCTAAAAAAGTAGATCGAGTAATGGAAGTAAGTGAAGCGGATGCAAAAAATATGGCGAGACGATTGGCAAAAGAGGAAGGAATATTTGGAGGGGTGAGTAGTGGAGGAGCAGCCACGGTGGCATTGCGTTTGGCGGAAAGTCTGGAAAGTGGAGTTATCGTTTCTATCGTTTGTGATCGAGGAGATCGGTACTTGTCTTCAGGGTTGTTTGCGTAATTCCTCGACTCGCGGTGCTCGCTCGGAATGACAACTAATTCCATTGAATGTTTTTCCAGTAAAATAAAAAAGCTTCCTGAACATTAATATTCAGGAAGCTTTTCTAATTTACTGTTGCTAAAATTAGTGTTACATAAAATCTATTGCACAACTACTTTCCGTCCACTGCTCTTTCCATTCGCAGTAAACTGAATGTAATACATGCCCTGAGGTAAATTAGATACTTCAATACTCGTTTGGTTTTTACCTGTAATGGTTGCCAATGACTGAGTGTCGATTACCTTCTTACCAGTTGCATCAAAAAGGTTGATCACCATTTCTGTATTTTGGTTTGCTTCAAAATTAATGAAGACAAAATCATCCGCTGGATTTGGAGTAATACTCAAAGCAGTTAATGAACCATCAAGATCATCTGTGCTAGTGACAACAGCGGCAGTCACTTCTAAACGATCAGAAGGACAAACTACCTTTGGCATTTCGATTACCCAATCATAGAAATAGTAGTAATACTCTGGGCCATATAAAGAACCTGTCATCAAACCTACAGTACCAATGTCGTAAGGATAATTGACTGCACCTAAATCCTCATTTCTAAATAAATCATGTTGTGAACAACGAAGAGCAAGCATCTCTCCAACAGGAATTTCAAAGTTTAGCTCAATGGTTTGAACACCAACAGGAATGTCTATACTCGCAGATTGAAGAACCTCCTCAGTCATTAAGTCAAACAATTCAATATCTCTGACGCCAGGAGTAAATGCTTCAACGTTTACTGTCAATAAAGTGAACTTTTCCCAGGTATTGAATATGTTATATCCACCACTGGAAGGAAGTCCTCCGTTTCCGTTTATGCCTAATTTTCCACCATTTTCTATTTCGCCACCATCAATCGCATTAGCTTGAACAAAAATCGACTCCGACGTATTTACAAGAGGGATGGTATAAGTAGGGCCAGTGGCAGTTGGTGTAACGCTAGTAAGGTCTGTATACCATTCAATATTTTCTCCGGTAGCTGTGAAAGTAACTGGACCAGGATCAGAAATTTCGACATCTTCAACTACTGGGTTTACAGCTTCTAATACGGATATTTCAATACTCTCAGATGCAATTTGACCAGTGGCACAGGTCGCATCTACAGAAACCGAATAAATACCTGGTTCTGAAACTTGAATAGTCTGTCCGGTCATTCCATTAGACCAAACTGGATTTTCTCCGTTCAAAGAAGTTAGGGTAGCAGTTCCGTCAACACAAATTAAGGTTTCGTCCATTGCTTCAATAGCTGGAACAATTTCTGGTGTAACGGTTACACTAATGGTATTGGTCAAAGAAACACAGTCATCTACAGCTACTAAAGTTGCCTTATAATTTCCAGCTTGCGAAACCGTAATACTTTGGCTGGTTTCTCCTGTAGACCAAATATATTCAAAACCTTCAGGCGCTTCTAAAGTAACAGATTCTCCTTGGCAGAAGGTTGTATTACCAATGATATTAATTTCTGATTCCGCTAACAAACATTCTGCTTCTGGAATGTTGTGCGTGGTATTGATTCCTGGATTGTCTAAAGTAGTAATAATACCAGAAGGCCACTTAACAATAATTTGATCAATTTCTGTAGCTTGACCGATTCCAAAGTGCGCAGTCAATGAACTCATTGGGCTAAAGCTTTGTCCAGAACGAATTTCTCGAATTTGGATTCCCCAACTTCCGTGAATTTCTACTCGAGCTCCAATTCCGTTGTTATTACTAAAAATACCTTGTGTATTTATTTTTACATAATTGTTATCGTTTCCATCATTAAAATGAATTGTACCATTTCTTACAACATCTAAGAAACCATCGTTGTTAAAGTCGCCTATGCCACCATCTGTGAACGGAATACTTTGGGTACTGAAGGTAAGGTCGCCATTATTAATATACATTGACTCACTACCGAAATCACCGAAGATGTCTACAAAACCATCATTGTTAAAATCTCCACCTGCACCTTCCCATGATCCCAGATCATCCATTGGAAGAGCAGAGGATTGAATCACATCGGTGAAAACACCATTGTCATTAAGCATTAAGCGGTTGGCTATATCATGATTGACGACAAAAGCATCAAAGTCTCCATCATTGTCAAAGTCCTCAAAAACCGTTGTCCAAGATTGTGCGATGTCATCCATGTTAATTTCTGGACCAACTTCAGTATAGCTGCCGTCGCCATTATTTCTATACATCTTATTAATTCTATCCGGGTCTGTTTGGTCCACTGAACCAAAAATACATTTAGAAACATAAAGATCTGAATCACCGTCATTGTCATAATCGACCCAGATAGCGGAATAATTACCTGGTGAATCGTCAGTAACAATCAAGGATTGATCTACGACCATCTCTCCAGATCCATCATTTTTATAAGGGTGACTTTGATCCACATCATGACAAACGAATGCATCAAGATTTCCATCATTGTCAATGTCGAAAAGGGTAGAACGTTGAGAGAAAATATATTCGTCTTTATATTGCTCGGTGTATCCCGTTGCGTCATCATTTGCAATAATAAAAGAAACTCGAGACCCTCCACCGAACAATAAATCGTTATAGCCATTGCCCGTAAGATCACCTGCACAAATACTCCAACTTGGGGTATTCTGCATAGGGACAGTGAATGTAGATTCAGAATAAGAACCATCAGCATGCTGATAGGTAATATCTATCGATCCGTTGTTTATTTGAACAATATCATCCAGATAATCTCCATTCATGTCTACTGCACAATCTTCAATAGAACTACCGATAAGGATGTC
>CAZDTI010000594.1:0-4693 GCA_964508085.1 uncultured Saprospiraceae bacterium
CTTTAAGGTTCAGTGCCTGTAAGAATAAATACAACAACGATTCTGTTTATATATTCCTCAGAATGACAAAGAATTTCTCCTCACATTAATAGTGACAAAATAGACTTCCATAATCATAACGATATCCCCCGTTTCCAAGGAATGAAATCATCCTGCCCCAGACGAGTAGCCTGCGTTATTTTTTCACCACTTGCTACCGCAATCAGGTAATCCAAAAGTGCTGCTCCTTTTGTCTGAGGGGTATCTGCGCCAGCAATAATGGAGCCGGTATCAAAGTCAATAATATCCTCCATCCGTTCGAACAGATGCGTATTCGAAGATACTTTTACGACCGGTGTAATCGGGTTTCCCGTTGGCGTTCCTAATCCCGTTGTAAACACAATCAAGTTAGCTCCTGATCCTGCTAACCCGGTAGTACTTTCTACATCATTGCCCGGTGTACAGAGTAAATTCAAGCCCGTCCGTCTAGCAGGTTCTGCATAATCTAACACTGCTGTTACAGGAGATGTTCCTCCTTTTTTGGCAGCACCAGCAGACTTCATTGCATCGGTAATAAGTCCATCTTTGATATTGCCGGGAGAAGGATTATTTTTAAATCCCGAGCCAACGGCTTCGGCACGTTGAGCATAGGTACGCATGAGGTGGGCAAATTTTTCAGCATCTTTATCCTCTTTACATCTGTTGATCAATTCTTGTTCTACCCCATTCAATTCTGGAAATTCAGCGAGTATGGCTGTTCCGCCCAATGCAACTAAAAGGTCAGAAGTATAGCCCAAAGCAGGATTGGCAGAAATACCTGAAAACCCATCTGATCCACCACATTCTAAACCTAATTTGAGTTGTGATAAAGGGGCTGATTGGCGTTCTATTTTATTGGCTTCAATCAATCCAATAAAAGTTTGTTTGACAATATCTCCTATGAACTCCACCTCACTATTACTTTGTTGTTGTTCGAAAAAATAGAGTGGTTTTGAAAATTCGGGATTAAGATTGTCAATCGCATTTTTTAAAATAGGAATTTGTGCATTTTGACAGCCCAGGCTCAACACCGTTGCTCCGGCTACGTTGGGGTGGGTAATGTATCCGGCCAATAATCGACAAAGCATGTCTGAATCTTGCCTAATCCCTCCACAACCACCTTCATGTGTCAAAAATTTGATCCCATCAATATTCTTAAACACTCTCTGTGCAACTATTTCTTCTTGTGTTTTTACAATGTTTTGATTCAACAATTCTTCTACACTTGCCCCTTTTTGGTAAGCAGTAATCAGGCTTTGAGTATCGACTTTAAACGATTGTTGTGTTGGATATCCCAAAGCATCCAACATTGCTTTTTTGACAACTTCGACATTTCTATTTTCACAAAAAACTAAGGGAATGACCAACCAAATATTCTTCGTACCTACCTGTCCATCTTTTCTATGATACCCTTTGAAGGTTCGATTTTGCCAGGCAGAAACATTTGGAATGTCCCAATCTGTTTTCTTAACCGCTGCGCCATAAGCTTGTGCAGCATGGGTCGTATTTTCCAAGCTGATGCGAACACCCTGGGGCATATTTTTCAATGCTTTGCCGACGAGTACTCCATACATTAAAACAGCTTCACCTTCAGGAATAGCTTGAAAGGTAAATTTATGTTTAACTGGAATGTTTTCTTGTAATACTATTGTTTTTTCTTTCCATTTGATGACTTTCCCTTTTGGTAAATCTTGCAAAGCCGCCAGCACATTGTCATCAGGATGTATTTGGAGAAAAAGTTTTTTCATATTAATTTGTTCTAAAAGAATGGTTCTAGATTTAAATGTAGTGGGTTTGTTTTTTGGGGTAGATGGGTGGATAGGTAGATGGGCGGATGGGCTTCCCACTAACCTGTCGAGCCGCCAGGCAGGACGTAACGAACCGCGAAAGAAGGAAACCCATCTACCTATCCACCTATCTACCCATCTACCCAGTACAAATGACCAAGAGCCAAAAGTATATTTAATCATACCCTAATTGATCCGACTTGTTTTGATAATTTTATGATTGGAATAATTAGTAGATAGAAAATAAACCCCATTCGGTAAGGGAGATAAATCTAATTCAAAAGAATAATCCGTTACATTGCCTATGTTATAATCAGTGAGTTGTTTTCCAGTTATATCCCTAATTATGAAATTAAGATCTGAAGATGGATCAAAGTCCTCACCAAAAGATACCACAACTTTTTCACTAGTAGGATTTGGAAAAATATTGACTGATTTTTTTTCCTTAATTATAACACTCCTTATATCGGAAAATTCGAATTGACCATCAAAATCTGTTTGTATTAAACGATAATAAGAGGTTCCCGAAAAAGGACTTTCATCTACGGAATGGTAACGTTGAGTAACTATAGCATCGCCCTGCCCTCTGACCCGGGTGACGGTTTCCCAATCCATTCCATTTTTAGACTTTTCAATGGTAAAATAATCATTATTTATTTCTGAAGCAGTTGCCCAGTTAATGTCTACCTTTTGATGTGAAGTAGCCGACACCTCAAAAGATAGCAGCTCAATTGGTAAAGCCCCTTCATCCCCTAAATGTCCTGGAACCCATGGAATAGATCCACTCTCAAAAGATCCAGCATCTGGAGCAGTACCATTGAATGGCTCTGTCAAACCTGAAACTTCAATACCATAATCTATTGCAACACTTCCATTTTGAAGCTCAAAATTTTGTGCCGGATAATCAACAAATGGAGAAGAGCTAAGCATAAGGTTTTGATCAAATTGAGTACCTAACCAGGTATCATCATTAGAAAGATTATTGAAAACATATACATTACTCATTGAAGTACCACTTGGCTGCCAGCTTCCCATAGTTGCACTTACATTCCAGATGACATTATTGAAAATATTCAAATCCCAGCTATCCCAATTCATTTGAATACCTGTCCATTCCATTTCAAAAACTACATTATGATGCACATCCATATTCTTTGCTGAATTATCCAGATAAATCCCTGCAGCTTTATAATGGGAACCTCTTGAATAGGAACTATGGAAAAAATTATGATGTACCTCTGTATTAAAATCACCACAACAAGTATAAAAGGGTCCACAATCATCATTAATTAGATTGCTCTGATATACATCATTGTAAGCGATTTCTGAATTGGTATTTACACATTGGATGGCATCTCTTCCTCCGTTATAAATAGTGGATTGAGTTAACGCCGAGTTAGTACCACCTCTCAACATAACAGGAGCACCATAAGATGCTAAGTAATCAAAATCGTGAATATTACAGCTATCAACTATATTACCATTTCCTTTAATTATAATCCCATTGTTAGCTCCCCAAGCAATTTCACATCCTTTAACCAGATTATTATTACCATCTAATTTTATACTTTGTCCATCAATTAATGCAGCTCCACCTACCGCCCAAGTATGATTCCCCCAAAGAACACTTAGATTACGGATTTCATTCCCTGTTGCAGAACCAGTGATTTCAATACTACAACCATAAACGTTTATTCCATTCACGATGATGTGACTCTTGTTGGTCAAGTCAATACCTAGCATTCGTTGTTTCATCTCAACCGTTCCATTCGGTGGTGATACTCCTCCAGGTGTTTGAAGAGATAAGGTCGAATTTGAGGAGTCATAATAATATTCATATTCATGATCTAATGCCTCTGGAATTCCCATTAAAATATATTCTCCTCCATTGGCAGGATTATGATTAGATCCCTCCCAACCCGATGGAGCATTGACTCCTATATTGTAAGGGTCAGCCCAAAGCACTTCTGATCGCCAAGATGTCCAACGACTGTTTCCTAAGTACCAGAGAAATCCACCCAATTGCCATTCCAGGTCTGGAAAGTTGCCAATCATATTTGTCAAACTCCCTCCAGTGTTCTGGTCAGCATCAATGGTAAAAGGGTTACCATCTACATTATTTGGGAATCTGGCAAGATCGCATAATTGTGATCCGTACATAATCATATTATCATTCCCTAAACTAAAAGAAACCACCTTTTCATAAATTCCATTGCCAGATGCAGTCCAACCATCGAGAGGCTCCATACCGGAGATAACCACATTTCCAGAAGCAATATAGGTTATAGGAGAACCTGAAGTTCCTGAATTAGTGGGGGTAACCGTTTCGCGATAGGTTCCAGTTGATACACTTACAATATCTCCGGGGCCTGCGATATCTGCAGCTCTTTGTATGGTTAAAAATGGTTGTGATGACGTACCAGGATTGCTATCGTTTCCAGACTTAGAGACATGGTAAGTATTTTGGCTATTAAGATGGCTAAGACTAATTAATTGGAAGATAAGTAAGCAATAAGTAAATAGATTTTTGTTTAAACTCATTAAAGGTTTTTTTGTAAGTTCGTAAAATTGGTGATCACCAATTTTTGGGTAGTTTCCAATATAATTAAGCACGAAAGAAGGAAGCCAATTGCCAATTGCTAGTAGCCAACTATTGAAATCGTTACATAAATCAAAGATATAGGATGAGTACTTTTGAAATAGAACATATGATTTATGCTTTAACCCATATGTTTTTTTCAATTTTTTAGCCCTATAAAAGGATATGAATTATAATGGAATACTGCAACTTACGCACCCAAGCCGTTTTACGATTTGATATTTACCTTAACTTAAAGAATTATGAAAAAAAGTGATTTTCCTGATCCATTTGAAAAAACTCGTCAAGA
>CAZDTI010000595.1:0-4691 GCA_964508085.1 uncultured Saprospiraceae bacterium
TTTTTAATGCTACTTCCTTTAACGGAGATTTAAGCAATTGGGACGTCTCTAACGTCACCGACATGAGTGATATGTTTTATAATGCAACTTCCTTTGATGCTGATTTAAGCAATTGGGACGTCTCTAACGTCACCGACATGAGCTATATGTTTCGGGATGTAACTTCCTTTAACGGGGATTTAAGTAACTGGGACGTCTCTAACGTCACCGACATGTTTTGGATGTTTTATAATGCAACTTCCTTTGATGCTGATTTAAGCAATTGGGATATTTCTAACGTGGCCAATATGTATGGTATGTTTAATGGTGCAAGTTCTTTTAATGCTAATTTAGGCAGTTGGGAGATCTCTAACTTTAGCGTGGTGCAAGATATTTTGCATAATTCTGGATTAAGCACCTACAATTATGACAAAACCCTAATCGGATGGGCCAATAGTAATAGCTCACCAAAGAATCTTGGTTCGGCAAATGGATTAGAGTATTGCATGGGAAAGGCTGCCCGGGACGCTTTAATCGCTTCTGGTTGGATTATAAGCGATGACATCAATTCCTGCACACTAACATCAAACCAAACCAACAATTGCTACACCGCCGCAACGCTTGACATCTCCTCCGCACAAAACAACAACAACCAATGGCTCCCCATCGCCGATGCCTCTGGTAATTACATATGCAGCATCAACGCCAACGGCAATGACCTGGGCCTCACCACCTTCGATATTTATCTATCCTCCACTGACCGCTCTGTTCCAGGTGGCAATTTTTACATGAACAGAGATATTGCAATCACTCCTACTACCCAACCCAGCTCAGACGTTTGTGTTTCTTTTTACTACAGCGATAGCGAATTAAGCGCCTTAATCGCGGTAGACCCAAGTATCAGTTCCGAAAGTGATTTGATCCTTTCAAAAACACCGACCGGCTGTACAGGTAGCTATGATGGAAGTGGCCTTGAGTATGGTATTGATGCGGCTGGATCATTAGGGCCGGGAGCAGTATTTCTGGAAGAATGCTTTTCTTCTTTTTCTAATTTCCATGCGCATGGGCAATCCAGTCCCTTGCCGGTTGAGTTATTGGCTTTCGAGGGAAAGGCCATATCCAAATACAATTTGCTTAATTGGACTACTGCGACGGAGCTCAACAATAAAGGATTCGAAATTGAAAAATCAACGGATGGCATTTCGTGGGCTACTTTGGGGTTCGTGGACGGACATGGTGACTCTGGTGAAAAAATAAATTATTCCTTCAAAGATCTTCAGCCCTCCGCAGGTACGAACTATTATCGTCTGAAACAATTAGATTTTGATGGTACTTCTCAGTACTCCAATGTGCTATCTATTGAAAACCGATCCATCGAAGATGTAAATATTTATCCCAATCCGGGCAAGGATGTTTTTTATGTAAATGGAGTAGGAGAGGGGGAGGTGATCGTTCAAAATCAACTTGGCGCAACTATATATGTCGCTCCTTTTCAAAACTCGACACTTGATCTTAGTTTTTTGCAACAAGGTGTTTACATCGTTCAATTGAAATCAAAAAACCAAATGACTGTTCATCGGATACTTAAACATTGAGCTACTAAAGGGGCTTCAACGGCATCACAAACTACTAATTTAAAAACTATAAATAAAAAAAAAAGCCCGAGTTGAATATTCAACTCGGGCTAATTGCAATTTGTATGTTACAAATTAATATTTAGAGCATACTCTATTTTGTTACCACAAACTTTTTAACGATTCGTTGTTCATCCGTCGTTAGCTGAAGGAAGTAGATGCCGTTGCCATATTGGCTAACATCTAGTGTTTCTTCTCTTACTCCGGCATCAACACGAAGTGTGGACGAGTGTACTAATTTGCCTGTTACATCAAAAACAGTAAGCGTCGCTTCTTTTTCTATTGTCGATGTAAATTTAATGTTTAGTGTTGTACTCGCTGGATTAGGATAAAGCGTGTTAAACTCAATAGCGTCTATAGACTCTTCTTCGATATCGGCTAGATTCTCCTCTGTGATGACACGTGAAGTTCCATTTGTACATCCTGTAAGGTTAACATCGTCGATATAAATATAATCTGAATTACCAGATGCATCACAACGAAATCGGAATCGGGTATTAGCCGCGAATGTACCAGTCAAAACCACTGTTTCGAAATAACGGGTGTTATTTACGAATTCTTGGCCACTAGCCCATGATGCAACTGTAGTATAGCTTCCTCCACCATTAGTAGAAACTTGCAACCAGAAGTCTTCGTTGTTTTCCATGCTTCTTGGGTAGTAAGTAAAATCAACAGTTACTTCTTCAAAATCTGCCAAGTTCAAATTGTCAGTTGTCATTGTAGAAGTAGAAGTATTGTCTCTTAATCTCACACAGAAAGGAGTAGTATAAGCATAATTTGCATCTCTTGAAGAACGACGACAGTCAGAACCTCCGTCATTCCAAATCCCCCAACCAGAATCAAAGTTGTTGAAATTGATATCTGTATCTGTACATCCACCAGTATTACAAGGCGCGCATAAAGCTCCACCACAATCAGTTTCTGTTTCATCTCCATTCAGCACACCATCATCACAAGTTTCACAACTTCCGTCATCTACTGTTGCATTAGGGTCATAGTTGTGCGCGTTAGGATCTGTACAACCTTGGATAACTGGAGGAGGAGATCCGTTTAAGCAGAAATTCGTTGTTTCCGAATTAGCAAATTGACCACCTGAAGCTAATGTATTTCCATTAGCATCCGTTACAGAATAGGATCCATTTCCATATGAACAACAAATACCATCACCATAGCTGTCAAGTATGGTGAAATCATAGCATCCATCAGCAAGACAATCTATGTTCTCTATTAATGTAGAACCATCAGGCTGGTTAGGATAAGTTCCTCCAGAAGCTACAGTTCCTCCGTTTGCATTCGTTATACTCCAGCTGGTTTCTTCAGGATAGTTGTCGAAAGTTATAGTTAGGGTTATAGTTGATCCATTACAAGGAGGACATGCCGGACAACTTGGTCCACCACAATCTACACCCGTTTCTTGACCATTTTGAACTTGATCATCACAGGTAGGAGGAGTGACTGTTCCACAAGCAGCAGAGCTCAGTAAACTTTCTCTAAAACCACCTGGCTCAAAAAGTGCACGCATTCTGTCTTTTTGCCCTTGGGTATATAAGTTCATACAAGCATCATCGGAGTAGTCCATATAGTTCTGTACCATATCTACTGAACCACAAGAAACGTGTCCGAGAGCACAGCCTCCATTGGAAGCGTCAGAGGTTGGAGTGTCATTAACGAAGTCATCAACGCTACATCCACCATCGCCCCAAATATGACGAAGATTTAACCAGTGACCCACCTCGTGAGTCGCTGTTCTACCTAGATTGAAAGGGGCTGTTGCTGTACCTTCATTTCCTACGTATTGGTAATCACATACAACTCCGTCAGTAGCAGCAGCTCCTCCAGGGAATTGAGCATAACCCAATAGTCCACCGGACAAATCGCAAACCCAGAAATTTAAATAATCACCTGCTGGCCAAGCGTCATGACCTCCAGAGCTATTAAACTTCATATTGTCATTGGCGCTAAAGGAAGTTACGGAAGTGTTAGTTCTGGTGATTCCGTTAGTTGAATTTCCATTAGGATCGACGGATGCCATACAAAATTCAATTTCGGTATCAGAAGCTTGAGACCAAGTACCGTCTGCATCCGAGTTTAGTCGTCTGAAATCATCGGTAAGAATTTGTAATTGTGATGCAATTTGTGCATCACTAATATTTTCTGCTGAGGTATTCCAAACGATGTGGAAAACAACAGGAATCGTAATAATGCCGTTAACAACTCGATTTGGATCTGAGAGGAATGTTTTGGTAGCTTCTTCGATCCGATCCATTTTAATGGCCCTCTTTGGATCGTTTTCAATTTGTTGTTCTAGGTATTCCGTAGAACCACAGTTTCTTTGCGCATTACTAAAAGGTAAGTAAAAGCAAATGGCGAAAAATAATAAGGTAAGTACTCGCATTTATAAAGTTAAATTTTAGATGAAAAAATGGATATTGTAAAATAAAGACAAGTATACATAGTATCCTGTCTATGTATGAATTTATAATATTTGAAAAGGTGACATTGCTTAATGTTATATAAAATAAGAACGTCGTTTTTATTTAGAAACCATGTTTTAATATAGTAGCATAACTACGGATTATTATTAGGCATTTTTGAGTTTTATAGCGACCTATTCCGGTAGGTGGGCTTCCTCTGTAAAATACTCCTTAAGCTATAGACATAAGGTAACCAGCCCAAAAAGTTTTGGTCAGTCGGGCTCCATTTTACGGGCTCCTCTAAAATCAAAATTAACACTCTAAAATACCAAGTTAATTATTTCTACAAGGCTTTAGTTGAGAATGGTTTAATAGGGGGAAGATAGGAAATGTAATTATAAACAACCTATATACAGGGACGAATATAATAGAATTATTTTAAATGTCAAAAGAAGATGTTTATTTCTTTATTAACTTAGTCAGCTACTACCACTGGCTTGACAGTCTAATTCTCGGAAATTTTTTCTCTTAATTAAAGAATTTGAGGAGAGGGTAGGCTACCTGCCATTCATATGCTTTCTAATTTGATGTTTACGGGATTGTTCTACCTCTGTGTCATTTCCTAGCGCAGCCCTTAAATCCCTAAAGAGAAATCTACCCGCCG
>CAZDTI010000596.1:0-4688 GCA_964508085.1 uncultured Saprospiraceae bacterium
CTCCACATCACCCGAAGGAAAACCCGGATATCCAGGATCATCAAAACCATAGTAATAATGCATCAAGCCCATTCCATTGTCATATAGAATATTAGGATTCGCGTCTGCTATGGCTTTTCTGATCCCTTCTACTTCATCCATCATAGCATTGATTTCCACATCCGTTATTAGTTCATCTGCATCAATTACACCATTCCCATTATCGTCTCGGCTGAGGTCTTCTCGTTTCGGGCAGGCATATTGGTCACAATAATCAAAGCCTAAAAAACCACCAACTACATTAAAATTAGGAAAGTCGTAACTACTGATTATGAATTTGATATTCGCATTTGCCCGACTCCAAACTTCATCCATAATATATTGGGTATGTACCGTTACGGTATCAAATAAGGCTTGTTCGGAACCCGCTTGGTCCAAATCCATATTCTTATACCAACCACCACCAGAACGGGCAGCTAAGATGTCGTTACCTCCGATGCTTAAGACTACATAATTAACGGATGGATTAGCGTTCAAGGCGTCAATCAAGTTTTGCAAGTAGTCGTAATTGGCCTCATCAGCCCATTGTCTCGCCTCACTTCCAGATACGGCATAGTCATCAGGACCAGGAGAGCCAGAACAGCCGATCGAAGTTTCAAAGGTTTCACTGATAAAGCCTTTATCTCCTTGACCATACATCTTCAAGGTGCTTGCATAAGTTCCGTCATCGGCCATGTACTGGGCCCAACTGTCTCCAGCTACAGCAATGCGGTGTTGAAAACCACAATTGTATGGTAGTTGTGCAAAAATGAATAAAGGAAAGAAAAACAACAATATAATTACAAAAAGGGAGCAGGCACTTCTTTTCATGTTTTTGTTTTTATCGTACGAATAAAGTAGTTGTCTTCAATTCGGTGTGTCCGATAAAGTTACAAAGTATAATTTGATTTTCAATGGGGTTTAGACAGTCCTGGCTCTATTGAAAGAAATTCTTTTTCGATTTCGAATACCATTTCATAGAGAACCATTTACCATTCTACAGGGATTGAAGTTGCTTTTGAACTTGAAAATTATTTTGTGACCTAGCTCCTCCTCTTTTCCATTTTCACCTCAAAAACTTTCCCATCCATACCAGCCACTGTATTTTCAAAATGGATTTGTGCTTCTCTAACAACTACTTCTAAGTCAAAATACCGTGAAGAGTAATGTCCGGTAATCAATTGTCCAACTTCAGCTGCTTTTGCGATCATTCCTGCTTGCAATGCAGTCGTGTGTTTGGTTCTAATAGCACGATCCAAAGCCTCGTGTAAAAAGGTAGTTTCATGGTATAGCAAATCCACCCCTTTTATAATAGGGACAATGGCTTCATTATATATAGTATCCGAGCAAAAAGCAAAACTACGTTGCTTGGTAGGCGGCATGAGCAATTCCTCCACAGGTACCACAATGTTTTCACTAGTTGTAAAATGAGTACCTGACTTAATTTTCTTTATTTCTGTATGTGGAATGTTATACTCTTCAATTTTTTCAGGTCTCATATTTCTCCGGTGAGGCTTCTCCCTAAAGAGGTAACCAGAAGCGGGCACCCGATGAATCAAAGGGATAGTTTGTACGGTGACTTTATCGTCTTCAAAAATCTTAGTACTTTGGTTGGTATCTACTATATGAAAATTGATGGGATAGCTTAGGTAGGATTCCGTCCATTTGATTTGGACTTCAATCATTTCTTGTAAGCCAACTGGAGAGAATATATCCATCGGTTTTTTGCGACCACGCATGCTCAAAGAAGTGAGCCAACCAAAAAGACCTAGCACATGATCCCCATGCAAATGGCTAATAAAAACCTGATTAATCTTAGAGGACTGCTTGGTAAACTGGGAAAGGCGCAATTGCATACCCTCTCCAGCATCAATCAGATAAGCATGGTTGCCTACCTGAAGTAGCTGAGAAGTAGGAAATCGGTCTTGGGTAGGGACTGCAGAATTACAGCCCAATATAGTTAGTTGGAAAATCATTCTTCATTCCCGGCATTGAGCTCTCGTTCTATTTCCCCCATTAAAACATAATCAATAGATTCTTGAAGAGTAGGTATGATGGTCAATACAGAGTCTAGTCTGGTAATCGAAATCAATTTCTTGACAGAATCATGATTGACTCCAGTAACGATAAAACTCCCTTCCTCGGATTTCCATAATCGCTCCGCAGTAAGAATCGAACTAAGACCTGAAGAGTCTACAAATTCTACCGCGGATAAATCCAAGATAAGATTAGCAACTCCTTTGTTTCTCAAAATAACAAATTCAGACTTCAAATTTGGAGCAGCCTCCGTATTCAAATTTTTCTCCATTACGGAAAGTACTGTGTATTTGTCCTGGCTATCTAGCGCAAATTTCATAAATCGATATTCAATAGATTATTTAATAACGTGTGGTTACGGTCACAAATATAGTAGAATATTTATAAAGTAAATAACGCCGACAATTACTTCAAGTATTGCCTATTCCTATTAACAAATCAAATAGATTAAGCGTTCTATAGTTGTACTTTATAATTTAATACCTCTTTTGGCAGTTGGCCATATTAAAAAAGCAGGAAATATATGCCAAAAACGCAGAGAAGGCCTTTGTATACGCCGCAATGGCAGCATTCCCATTAAAAGCGACAGATGGCATTATTTTTTCAATACCAATTCACATATTAAATTAAATAGTACTAATAGTTGTTATCTTTAGCGATAAAGTTTATTATTGTTTTTTATTATGAATAAGCTTCGTTTTACTCTTTAAATCTGCTAACAGAGAACTTACAGGATAAAACGTTGTTAAGCATAATAACAAAAGTATAGTTCAAGTACGTTAAAGATAAGTATCTGTGACACACTAAATTCCTTTAAGGATGCAGTTCAGAATGAATTAGTCCAGTTTTCTTTTCCGTATATCGGATACCAGACTCTGACGTAATTTATTTTCTACCTCAACCTTAACTAACCAAAAAAAGGATAGATCCATCATGAATAGACGATTTTCTCCAGAAGTAAAGAAAGTAATCTCTCAAAGCCGGGATGAAGCAATCCGTTTAGGCCACGATTTTATCGGAACCGAACACCTGCTCCTCGGAATAATCAGAGATAGACAATCTCTTGCACTCAAAGTGCTCCAATCTCTTGATGTCAATACCAAAGCGCTTAAAGACACCATCGAAGACTCTGTCAAACGTGGTTTTGCTCCTAAGGCTTCTTTAAATGTTGGCAATCTTCCTTTAGATAAACAAGCAGAAAAAGTTCTTAAAGTAACTTTCCTCGAAGCAAAAAACATGCGCAACGATGAAATTTGCCCAGAGCACCTTGTTCTTTCTATTCTTAAGAATAGCGAGAATCTAGCTTGCAATATTCTTAATCAGTTTGATGTAAACTACGAAATTTACAAATCTGAGTTGGAATATGTACGTCAGGATTTGGATTTCAATGGACCAGAAATCTACAACGAAACGCCATCTGAGGATGAGCCTTTTGAAGAAGAAGAAAGCCAAAGATACCAACGTAAAGGAAATACTAAATCTCGTACTCCAGTTTTGGATAACTTCGGTCGTGATGTGACGAAACTAGCGGAGGAAGACAAACTTGATCCAATTATTGGTAGAGAAACAGAAATAGAACGGGTGTCTCAAATATTGAGTCGTCGTAAAAAGAATAATCCAATCCTTATTGGAGAACCTGGAGTGGGAAAAACAGCTATTGTTGAAGGATTAGCCCTACGTATTATACAGCGTAAAGTATCTCGTACCCTTTTCGGAAAGAGAATCGTCATGTTGGATTTGGCAGCACTTGTAGCTGGCACCAAATATAGAGGTCAGTTTGAGGAGCGTATGAAGGCGATCATGTCTGAATTGGAAAAATCAAGAGATGTAATCCTTTTTATTGATGAGATTCACACGATTGTAGGAGCAGGTGGAGCGACAGGCTCTTTAGATGCTTCCAACATATTCAAGCCAGCTTTAGCACGAGGTGAGTTACAATGTATTGGTGCTTCTACTTTGGATGAATATCGCCAGCACATTGAAAAAGATGGTGCTTTGGACAGACGTTTCCAAAAGGTAATCGTTGATCCACCATCTACGGAGGAAGCGGTGAACATCTTGAAAAACATCCGTAATAAATATGAAGATTTCCATAATGTAACCTACTCTGATGAGGCCATCCGAGCTTGTGTTATGTTTAGTGATCGATATATCAGCGACCGATTCTTACCGGACAAAGCGATTGACGTTTTAGATGAGGTAGGTGCACGCGTTCACCTCAAAAACATCCACGTTCCTAAGCATATTGAGGATTTGGAGAAGAAAATTGAGGCATTAAAGGACAAGAAAAACGCAGCCGTCAAGAACCAGCAGTATGAAAAAGCCGCTGACTTGCGTGATGATGAATCTAAGTTAATGCGTCAATTGGAATTTGCGAAAGTAGAATGGGAAGAGGAGTCTAAGACGAAGCGTTACCCTGTTGACGAAGAGCATATTGCAGAAGTTGTTTCTATGATGACTGGTATTCCAGTAAGTCGTGTGGCACAGAGTGAAAGCAACAAGCTCGTTGGTATGAACGAAGATTTGCAGAAAGCAATTATCGGTCAGGATGAAGCGATTTTGAAGATTACCAAAGCGATACAACGTAACCGAGTTGGTTTGAAAGATCCTTCTAAGCCAATTGGTTCCTTTAT
>CAZDTI010000597.1:0-4687 GCA_964508085.1 uncultured Saprospiraceae bacterium
TATGTAGCAGGTTTGTTGGGGATTATGAAAAGTTTGAAGCCGGAATTAACTACGGAGGCGGCTTATGATATTTTGAAGTTGACCGGAAAAGAAGGTAAGGATGTTGATAGGACGGGTCGAGTGATTCAGCCTGCGGGGGCAGTGGGATTGGTTTTGAAGTAAGGTGTTATCCAATTTACAATTGAACCACAATTGCCTGCCATAAGCTAGAGGAAGGAGGTACTAAAATCACGAAGTTTACACAAAGTAAGTTAGTGCTAAACCGTATTCTTTTTTACCTTTTAGAAAACCCTTCATTCGAAGGCAAATTCAATTTTTCAATAAATGCATTCCAGCGCTCATCATCGTGCATAATCTTAAACTCCGGATAGTTTAAGATTTCCATCAACGAAGCATCCTTGTTTTCAAGTGCCAGTTCCAGCCATTTGAATGCTTCCTCCTTCTCCCCTCTGCAGGCATATACGTGAGCGATATTTGGCCAACCTTCCGCTCCAAATTGTTCAATAAAAGTTGCCAGATGTTTATCCGCATTCTTTTGGTCACCGAGAACAAAAGATAGAATGCTTTTTCGATAAATGCTCCAGTACGGATCAGTATCTATTGCTAGTGCTGCTTTCGCTTCTTCGATTTTGTCCTGTTCCAAATATATTTGAGCCATGAAGTTGTTTGCAATGCCAGAACTCGGATTCATCCTAATGTATTTTTCCATTGCCTTTTCCGCACCTTCATAATCTTCCACCCACAAAAGATGGAGGCCAAGCGTATATTGGAGCAAATAATTTACAGGATCTAAACGGATCGCTTTTCTCAGCTTTTCTATAGCAGATTCCATATTCCCCAAATCAAGATCATAACTTGCCGATTCGTAAATAACATCTACATTTTCAGGATCTATTTCTAAGGCCTTTTTTAGATTTTTGTCTGCTGATTTGAAATTATTTTCAGCTCGGTTAACAGTTGTCAGTGCGATATATCCGGCAGAATGGCTAGGATCCAGTTCAATCGCTTTATGAGCTGCGGCCAGACTTTTTGCGATTGACTCTTCAATCGAATAGCGCGAATAGCTAAAAGCGCCATTGAAAATAAGTTCACTTAATACTGCCCATGCTGGAGCGTAAGTACTATCTAATCCAATGGATTCTCGAATGATCGTCTCTGCCAAACTATCGCTTTCCGCCGATCTATTGTCTCGTATTAGTTTTGCCTCTAAGTACATATTATAGGCCTCTACATTGACCGTTTTGGATGTAATGGACTTTCCCATCAAACTTACTTTCAATTGCTCTATTACTTTATGTGCAATTTCATCTTGAATTTTGAAAATATCATCCATTGGACGATCAAAAGTTTCTGACCATATTTGTGTCCCAGTCTTGGACTCAATTAGCTGCGTAGCTATTCTAAAAGCATTCCCAGATTTTCGGACACTGCCATCTAAAAGATGATTAACTTTTAGTGTTTCGCCAATTTCCGAGGTGGTAGATTCTTTGTCTTTGAAAGCAAAGGAAGAAGTTCTGCTGATGACTTTTAATTTAGGAATCTTTGTCAGCATATTTAATATCTCCTCACTAATGCCATCAGAAAAATAATTTTGATCTTGTTCGGGACTCATATCCGCAAAGGCCAAGACCGCAATTGATTTTTCATTGCTGTAATCTGCATCATCAAGTTTGCCAACCACTTGTGCATCCTTATTAATTGCTCCTTTTTGCCCTTGCCAAAACCAAATTCCTATTATGCTAGCTAAAGCAATAATGCAGGTAGAAAATAGAACTGCTTTTGATTGGAGAAACCCTTCCGTCGATTCCTTTAATTTTCCTTTTAATTCTGATCGTTTTGGTACGACCAATCCTTCATTGGCTAATGCATAAACTTCTAAGGGTTCTTCAATGTTTTTAAATTCAAAAGTCCCCAAAGATTCCATTTGTAATTCGGTTTGGTTTTTTACTTTAGCATATACGCTCCTGGATAACAATACATTTCCAGGAACGCCCATCGATTCGATACGGGAAGCAATATTGATGGCATCTCCATAAACATCATTATCCATGTGAAAGACATCTCCAACATGCAATCCTATTCTTAAAGGTACGTAAGGTTCTTGTTTTTGTAAACGAAATTGTAAATCTTTAGCGCAAAGTACTGCAGAGGCTACGCTAGAGAAAAGGCATAAACTACCATCTCCATAATTCTTGATAATCTCCCCGTCATGATTGGTCACTTCGGTGCTCAGACTGTTCTGGTAATGATTCAGAAAGTCCAAGGCATTGGCTTCGTTGGCCTGCATTAAAGCAGAGTATCCTTGAATGTCGGCAAAAAGGATAGCGGAAAGTCTTTTTTGATTTCCTGAATTCTTCATAGGTATGTTGGTTGTTGTGAATCCCTAGTAAAGATAATTAAGAATGGGTTTATAACCAAACGGTGGGAGTTGATGGCGCCTTGTTGAAGGACTTTACCGCTTGAGCGTTTTGTGTTTGAGATTCGAATGGAGTGAAAAAGACCTAAAAGTCCACCTTCCGCGCGGTAATTCTTTCGTGTTTTGGCGGAATATTTTGTGAGGATCGTTTTTGTGTTTTTATTGTTACTCTTGTACCAATCGATATTTTTCTAACATGACTTTCTTCTATGTCTACTATTTCACATACTCTATTAGAATAAGACTTTTAATACAGTCGTGCAAAACAACAATACAAATACAAAGGTCAAAAAAGAAAAAGTTGTCGTTTTTTTCTTAGACATTTTAAAGAATATTGAAAATGCTTCAAAATCCATTTTTAAATCTAGAAAGAGGTTTTTCAACAACCAAAATAGGCCGTAAATGATACCTACAGTGAATCCACCAATTAGTAATCCTCGAAAAATATTTTTTTCAAATGTACCCGGTAAATGACCAGAAGCAGAAATTAAAATGACTATTGATAAAGTTATGCCCAGAAGTTGTGGCAAATACCGACTGATGATGTGAAAACTTTCTTTTACAAGCCGGAATAACTTTTCAGCTTCGCTATTGGCTTGGTGATATTTTATACTTCTTTTTTGTTGAGCCTTATTTTGTCGAGTACGTGTACTCTCTGGAGGAGGAGCTGCGTTGAAGTATTCTGAAGATTCCTCTTTTCGTTTTTGTTTTTCCCATCTAAGTAAATCATATTGGGCCCTCGTCTTTTTGTTGCTTAGGATGTCGTAGGCTTCAGTTATAATTATAAATTTCTCAACTGAATCGGGGTTACTGTTCTTATCTGGATGAAATTTTGTAGCCAACAGACGATAGTTCTTTTTGATCTCTGCTTTTGTAGCATTGCTTTCGAGTCCTAAAAACGAATAGTAGTCTTTCATATATTCTCTGCTAAAATCTACCTTTTAGTTAAATAGATTATCGAATGAATTGTCAAAATTTAATTCAACACAATAGCAAAGTTAATATTTTATAAACTAAATACTCCCCTACTGTTAGAACTAACTTCGTATTTCCATGAACCAGTTACTAATATATCAAATGAAATTAGAGTTTAATTGTTCGCAATTGATTTTATGTACTGACCAATATTATCATCCTTCATATTCGTGAAATTCAGCAACAGTAATGTAATAACCGTCAGGATCTCTCATTGAGAATTCTTTTCTGCGAGAGTTCGGACTCAATTGGATTTCTGCTTCAACAGGATAATCGACCTTTTTTAAGTTCTCTCTTACTTGTTCGATATTTTCTATCCTAAAATAGAGAATAAGTCCGTTTCCAGTACTATTGTTAGCACTTTTCATCGTTGGATGGTCATGCTCATCCCATTTATGAAGACAAAGCAAAACTTCGCTATTTTCAGCGACTAAAATATCAAACTCATTACCACCGTGCGCACTTTTGCAACCAAAAATTGCTTCATACCATTTTGCGCTTTCTCTAACATTCTTTACGGCTATTATTGGGTCTACTTTCATGTTTTTATTTTTTTTCCAATCAGGAATTAACTTTATTAGGATGGATTAAGGGTTAAGCATGTAAAATTAAAGATAATACCCTAAAGGAGAAAAAGGCATAATATTTTTTTTAGTTGTGAAAAATTTTATTCAATAAAAAGGTTCAACTCTTAGCAACAGCCAGCAAAATGAGAACAAAAGAAATCAGTGCGGCTATCGTCCTGACGAGATTAAAGTTGTTCCATTTATCCTCGTAATCAGCGCGAGCATTTTGGAAATCGGCTGCCGAAAAAGAGGATAAACCCATTGCCTCCACCATGTTATTCAGTGGCACATTCCCAAACATGGTAACGCCAATAGTACCAATCGCATAAATAGCCATAGCTGCGAAAGTGAGATAAAAAACGGTACCTGCTTTTGCCTGATATTGTAAAACAGTACTCGCAATTAGAAAAAGCAAAGCGCCAAAAAAGATGCTGAAGAAACCTACGTTTAGAATTTCACGATTAATAGATTGCATGGTTTCTAAATAGGCCTGATCGGGAATTTTCTTTGTCCCAGGAATCACGGAAACGACCCATGCGTAAAACAAACCTGCAGATAGTGCAGTTAGAAATGCACTTAATAAGAGGATGCTGCTTTTGATGTTGAACTCCATAATTGGTTATTTTTTAAGTGAAGATACCTTGTTTTGCTAATACAAATGTAGGACATGTTCCTTGCTCAAAATTGAACAAAACCGACAAAGTGTAACCAATAAAAAGAGAAATAAAAT
>CAZDTI010000598.1:0-1661 GCA_964508085.1 uncultured Saprospiraceae bacterium
CTTTGGCCAAAAATGGATGATGGGCTGGATGCATGATACCTTGAAATATTTCAGTAAAGAAACAATCTATCGTCGCTTTCATCAAAATGACATTACCTTTTCTACGGTGTATGCCTTTACCGAAAACTTTATGTTGCCACTTTCTCATGATGAAGTCGTTTATGGCAAAGGCTCCATGATTCAAAAAATGCCTGGGGACGAGTGGCAGAAGTTTGCAAATTTGAGAGCTCTTTATGGCTATATGTTTATGCATCCTGGAACAAAGCTGCTATTCATGGGCGGAGAATTTGCACAAAGCGGAGAATGGAATTTCGAAGATCAACTTCAATGGCATCTTTTAGAGTATGATTATCATAACAATATGCGCGCCTGGGTTAAAAAACTCAACGATTATTATAAATCTACTCCTGCACTTTACGAAAAGGCTTTTGATGCCGAAGGTTTTGAATGGGTAGATCATCAGGATAACAATAGTTCTGTTATTGTTTTTTTACGTAAAGGGAATAAACCAAAGAAACCAGTACTGGTAGTTTGCAACCTTACTCCAGCCATACACGAAACCTATAAAGTAGGAGTGCCTTTTGGTGGAAAATGGAAAGAAGCTTTGAACAGTGATGCTACCGAATTTAACGGAAGTGGAGTCGTACACAACAAACCACTTACGGCTAAGAAACAGGAAGTCAAATGGCACGGCAAAGATTATGCTTTAGAATTGCGATTAGCACCTTTAGGGATTATGGTCTTTGAAAAAGCATAATCTCTAAATTAGCCCTACTCTCCCTTCTCACGAACTTGTGAGCACCTCTTACGGAAGTGGTGTGAGCTATAAAACGAGTGGATTTAGAGGTTAGGCTCCCTTTTACTTCCACAGACGTCACTCTAAAGGATGATTTTTATCCGTAATACCCAATTTTCTTCATTTTGTCCCTTGTTCCTGCCTATATTTACACTGTAATCGGAAAAGACGTGCTAATGTCTTCGTCTGACTTGTGTCCCGAAATCTGGAATTTTACATACACACTATTACCTATAAGTAAAACCCAGGTTGAAAAACAAACTACTTTATATAACAAGTAATTTACAATTGCATTTGTTGTTGAATAGTAGAACCTCCTCCCATATTTTCACACAATAGTTTTTCAACCCCAAAAACCAAATTGACAGCTGTGGCATACCGCTTCGGCCTGGTCAATTTATGTCTAATTGATTTTGTTAAAACCAAAATCGAGATGGTCGTCCTATGTTTCTTAACGACCTGTTTGCTTGTAACTATTTTGTTATACATAATCTATTTAACCATCTAATTCTTTTGTTATGAAAAAAGAAAGACCTCAAACCCATTTTAAAAACAACGTTCCAGAGGACACCTCTTGTAGGAGAACCTGCCCTCCGCTTACGTTAAAATTTCAAACCCTATTTACGGCCTTTGTGCTCTTGTTTTTCCTTATGGGAAATAACACATTAAATGCACAGGCTCCAACTTCTACCTGTGCTGATCCGATAATGGTAAGTACCACGAACTGTGGAGATATCCCACCTAACACACCTTCGGGGGGGTGGGGGGCTCTTCCGGCAAATGGACTGCAAACCCTCCTTTTCGGTTTTCCAGGAGGAGCTTTTATTGAAATAGATTTCAACTGCCTTGAAGATGATATGGACGC
>CAZDTI010000598.1:1761-4686 GCA_964508085.1 uncultured Saprospiraceae bacterium
CAGGAGGAGCTTTTATTGAAATAGATTTCAACTGCCTTGAAGATGATATGGACGCAGTAGGAGATTTAGAAATCAGATTGGCGAGTTCTGCCTTTTCCATTGGTGCGAACCCTTGTAGCTTCTATTTAGAAAATACCTACGACGTTAGAGACTCTGATGGAAACGAAGCATTAGAGTTACTGACCATTTTAGTGGAATTCACAGGCTGTAGTTCTGATACAGAACCGCCTTTTGTGGGTTGTACCGAATTTACAGGTTCTGGTACTTCTTGCCCAGAGCTGCATGATCCAAATACTCCTAATGGTACGTGGACTGCTGTCCCAGCGTCGGGTACATTCACTTCCGCAGTTGGAGGAGGAGTTGCTACAGGTCTCATAGATTTGAACGGTTGTGTTCTTGATAACGCGAGCGTTCTGGATCAAATGGAATATACGCTCTTGGCATCTTATCAAGAGAATGTAGTGCCGGGTTGTTCTAAAGACATCATTAATGAATACCAGATTAGAGATGCCTGTGGTAATGTGTCTCCTACCACGTTTATCTTTAGAGGTACGATTACTTATATTGGTGGGCCTCCAGTCATTACTTGCCCTGCAAACACTACAGTAGGTTGTGGTAGTTCAACAGCCCCTGCAATAACTGGTCTGGCGACTGCAACAACTGGTTGTGGAACAGCAACGATTACCTTTAGTGATAGTACTCCTTCAAGCCCTTGTGGAGATATTATTAGAACCTGGACGGCTACAGATGGTTGTGGCAATACAGGTAGTGGTAGTGTATGTACTCAGACCATTTCTTTTACTGATGCACAGGCGCCAACCTCTTCCTGTGCTGATCCGATAGAGGTATTTGGTGATGTTTGTCCCATCGCTCTAGGCCCGGCAACGCCAAATGGGGCTTATGGATCTATTCCGGCAAGTGGAATTATTACATTAGCCTTAGGTGTTAATCAGATGATAGACCTTAATTGTATTATGGATGATGTAAGTGATATCGGTGATATAGAAATTAGCTTAGCCTCCTCTCAGTTTGTTGGTACTCCGACGGAATGCTTGAAGGTGATAGAGTATGTTTATAATGTTAGAGATGCTGCCGGAAATGTTGCTCCAAACTTGATAACGATCCATTCTACACTCGAAAATGACGACCCAATCACACAGGTTCCTTCTCTGGGGATTACTTGTGGAGAGTCCTTTACCATGTTTTCTAGCTTAGGTTATATCTATACGGTAGAGCCACCTTCAAGCGGAGTGTCTTCCAATCAAGATTGTTTATCTCAATTGATTTGGAGAACCCCTACTTTTGAAACCCCATGTGGCGATTTTACGGACTTTTCCATTTCTTTTTCAGCAGAAAGCTCTCCTGCTCCGACCAACCTGCCAGACAATATGGTATTTGGAGGAACCAGTGGAAATCCGATTCCGGACTTTCCTTACATACCACCATCACAAGACTTTTACGGAAGTGCAGAAACCTGCACCGCGACCACTCGGGTAACTTATAACCTAACCGATGAATGTGGAAAAACCTTTTCTTGTTTCTTCCTTTTAGAAGTACTAGACGACCAGGAACCGAATGCAATGTGTAACGACATTGAGGTAGAATTAGTAGACGGAATGTACACCCTGACTCCGGCTGATGAAGCGGCCATCGGAGGCGGTTCTACAGATAACTGTGGTATTGATGGAACCTTGTCTGGAATACTTCCAACAACATTCACTACCGCTGATATTGGAGATAACATTGTTGTATATAATGTTACAGACAACTGTGGAAACAGTAATGCTTGTGGAGCAACGGTAACCGTTAGCTGTCCACTAGTTCTGGACTGTTCTTTAGTTGTAGATGAAGATTTGGAATGCCGAACGGACTTACCACCAGTAGATATTAATTTGGTAACGGCAATCGATTCTTGTGGAGACATCACAAAAAGTTCCCTCACGATTATTCCAGGTAACTCGGGCTGTCCGGGAGATCCAGTAGTTATCACTAGGGAGTATTTTGTGAATGATGGAGTGAACAACACTGAATCTTGTATGCAAACTTTCACAGTGGAAAGTACAATTCCTCCAACAATAGAATGTCCGGCAAATCTAACAATACAATGTGACGAGGATACTTCACCCGCTAATACAGGAACGGCAACAGGAATGGCTTCTTGTAGTAATTTTACTTTGGATATCACCCATACAGATGTTTCCACTCAAACGATGGCAGGTTGTGGACAATATCAATATACGATTACAAGAACGTGGTTTGCGACAGATGGCTGTAATCGCGTTACCAGTTGCAATCAAATCATTGAAGTGATTGACGATACCCCTCCGATGATTACTTGCCCTGCAAACGTAACCATCGAATGTGATGAAGATACCTCTCCTGCAAATACAGGAATGGCAACAGCTACAGACAACTGTTCAGTTGGTGCTGACTTAACGGTTACCTTCAATGATGTGAGTACACAGGGAATGGCTTGTGGTGAATTCAGTTACACCATTATTCGGACCTGGACTGCAACGGATGCTTGTGACAATTCAGCTACTTGTTCTCAAATAATTACTATTGAAGATAACAATCCTCCTACGATTACTGTGCCAGCAGATGTAACCGTAGAATGTGATCAACCAACTGATCCCATAGCTACTGGAAACGCAACAGCGAGCATGGACAACTGTGCAGCGGATAACCAACTAACGGTTGTCTTCTCAGATGTTAGTACACAAACGCCAACAGGTTGTGGAAACGATACCTATATGATTACCAGAACATGGACGGCTTCTGACCCTTGTGGAAATACGGCACAAGATGTACAAATTATCATGGTGGAAGATACGACTCCTCCAACCATCGTATGTCCTGCAAATACAACGATCGAATGTGATGAAGATACCTCTCCTGCAAATACAGGAATGGCAACAGCTACAG
>CAZDTI010000599.1:0-4678 GCA_964508085.1 uncultured Saprospiraceae bacterium
AAATGAATGTACTCAATAGAAATACAGCACAAACAGCGAAGCAACTTCCTCATCGAATTTTACAATTTGGCGGTGGAAATTTTTTAAGAGGTTTTGTTGATTGGATTGTAGATGAATATAATGAGAAAACAAACGCGGATCTTGGCGTTCTAGTTATAAAACCAACCGAGCGAGGTGATTATCAGAGATGGCGAGCACAAGATGGTTTATTTCATGTAATGACAAAAGGCATTCGAAGTGGAACTCTGGTCAATGAAAGTCGACTAATCACCTGTGTCAATCATATCATTCATCCTTATCAGGAATGGGATGCTTTTATGCAATCTGCAGAAAATGCGGATACTCGATATATCATTTCAAACACCACTGAAAATGGAATTAAGATTAGTGAAGCAGATCAAAAATCAGATACGCCTCCCAATGAATTTCCAGCAAAATTAACTTTATGGTTGCATCATCGCTACCAATTTTTTAAAGGTGAAAAAACGGCGGGCTGTATTTTTATTCCTACGGAATTATTGATTGACAATGGTACTCTGCTCAAAAAATGCATTTTAGAAAATGCTAAAACGTGGGATTTAGAAAAAGGTTTTAGTGATTGGATCAATGAAGCCAATGTATTTTGCAATACTTTAGTAGATCGAATTATACCTGGAGTAGGGAAAGACAAGTTAGAAGAAACTTGGGAGACATTGGGATATGAAGATCAAATGGTGACTCAAGGAGAGCCTTATCATTTCTTAGCGATTGAAGCGCCTTCATCTGTTCGAGAAGAATTGCCATTAGATAAAATTGGTTTAAACATTATTTATACGGATGACTTATCGCCATATCGTACCCGTAAAGTGCGTATTTTGAATGGAGCACATACTAGCATGGTTCCAGTAGGTTATCTTTATGGTATCGCTACCGTTCGAGAGACTGTGGAGGATGAAGTCATGGGAGCATTTGTAAAAAAGGCCATATTTGATGAAATAATTCCAACCTTAGATCTTCCTCATGATGAATTGTCCCAATTTGCAAACGATGTATTGGATCGATTTAAAAATCCATTTATCCATCATGAGCTCATCAGTATTGCGTTGAATTGTACCTCAAAATTTACCGTCAGGGTATTGCCTTCCATTTTAGCTTATCAACAACGAAAAGGTAATTTACCTAATGCTTTAGTTTTTTCCATGGCTTCATTAATTCACCTATACAAAGGAGAAAAAGATGGAGCACCTATTCCGCTGAAAGATGATCCAAAAGCGATTGCTTTCTTACAGGATTTATGGAATAAATGTGATGGCACAGCCTCAGGATTTGAAGAAATGGCCAAAAATGTATTATCTTGGAATACGAATTGGAAAGCTGATTTAAATTCCATTGATGGCCTTCAACAAAAATTATCAGATTACTTATGGGCTATTGAAAAAGAAGGAATGCAAAGCACCCTAGTTAGTATTTTGAAATAGCGAAATTATTTGGGAATAGTTGAATTTTCCAAATTTATAATCATTAATTATAATATACTAAAATATTATATGGCAAAATACAGATTAGTTTTCTATATTTAACGATATGTTTCCTTTGAAAAACCATTTGTTCTATCAAAAAGTCATTACAATTAAGATATTGTATTCATAAATACTTGATAACGCACAATCTTTAAATCAAGTATCCTTTCTTATTCCCAATCACCGTTTTATTTTCAATTAAACTTGTTTAAAAGTTTTCTATTTAAGCTATTTAAAATCTTTTTAATGCGCTTAATTAGATAATTATAATATAACATTTTCTTTAATCTTCGAAATTAAAACTATAATGAACAATTATTTACAAAAAAAAGTGGTTTGGCCGCTTTGCTTATTTTTATGCTTTTTCGGCCTCGCCGGAATACCAAAAGCAATGGCACAGTATACTGTGACCTTCCAAATATGTGGTGTCCCAGATGGAACCACTAGTCTCAACCTATTTTCAGGTAACGCTGAGCCAGGTACAAATAATTTTCCTCCGGGAAGCCAAGATCCATTAACTGGTGATTGGAGCGTATCCGTTACTTTTCCAGATGGTGTTGTATTTCCAAACTGGAGTCTAGGAACCAATGTAGAAGGAGAAGCGGTAGCGTTTATTGCTAATTTTTGCCCTTGTACAGAAATGAATTGTGGAGAGGTGCCTGGTTTAAATGGAAACTGTACGACTTTTATGAACCGTAATCCGGAACTTAACGGAGAGGATGGAGCCGTTTATAAAGTAAATTGGGGAGATCCAGTAGTCGAACTTGCGCCGACCCTTGGACCTGGTATTGCTTGTCCTATAAATATTGCGGTCGCCACTGTAGCAAGTGCAACTCCTGACATTACAGGAATGGCCACGGCTGATGATCCAGCTGCTGTGATTAATTTTACAGAAATAGTCACATCTGCTACTTGTTCTAGCGGACCAATTATTAATCGTGTATGGGCTGCTGTAAATGCATGTGGTGAATCATCTACCTGTACACAAACGATTACAACCAGTGGACCTACGGAATCTACTTTTGAGGTTAGTTATGAAATTTTGAATGTTCCTCCAACCGCATTAGAAGTTTGGGGAGGACTAGCAATGTTTGCTGGAGGAGGGACTCCAGCCTTTAATTTTACTACAGCAAATGCACAAGGAAATTTTATACATGATAGAGAATATCCTTGTGGAGCTGATCTTTTTCAAAACTTTATTTTTGGGAATGAAGGACCAGTCCTAGAGGCTAATTTTTGCCCACTACCTTTGCCAGGAGGAATAAATGGAAATTGTTTGGGAGCGGCCGGCTTTATGGCTCATAATCCGGGTATGGAAGGTAATTTTGATGCAGCTTATACCATTACTTATGGTGGCAATGACTTTACTATAATCCCTCCACCAACCTTAGCTGGAGTACCCGCATCAGTAGTTGTTTCTTGTTCAGACCCTATTCCAGGAGATCCTGGAGGAGTTACTGCTGTTGGTGGATGTAATAGTGGAGCTGGAGCTATCGTTACTTTCTCTCAAAGTGCACTTTTAGAAGGACCACCTAATTCTGGTGTTGGTATTATCATCAATACTTGGACCGCAGAGGATGCATGTGGCATTACCTCTTCGGAAACTCAAATTGTTTCCATCGTAGATATGGATGGACCAGTGATTGATTGCGCTCCAATGGCAGTGACTGTTGAAGTCGGTGGAGATACTTCTCCAGCTGCAATTGGTATGGCTACTGCAACTGATTGCGATCCAACCTTTACTTTGGTATCAGCTGATGCTACGGATGCAACTGGACTGTGTGGAGGTGAAAGCGTCATTACTCGTACATGGACAGGAACAGATGCTTGTGGAAATACAAGTACTTGTGTACAAATAATTACTTTAGAAGATACGACTCCTCCAATGATCACCTCATGTCCAGCAGATCTTGGTCCAATTGAAGGCTGTGATCAGACAGATATTACTACTGCAACTGCAGGCTTTCCATATTCGCCTACCGCTGCAAACGTTCCTTTTGCAGATTTTACAGGAACAATTGATGGTACTTTAACAGCAAATGCTATTGCAACTTATGTAGATGTCATTACGGATGACAGTTGCCCTAATCCAATTTTGAGTGTCACTCGAACTTGGTCAGTGACAGATGCTTGTGGCAATACAAGTAATACTTGCCAACAGATCATCACCTTACAAGATATGACCGTTCCAGTAATTACTTGTCCAGCAAATGTAACCATCGAATGTGATGAAGATACTTCGCCAGCTAATACCGGAACGGCGATTGGACTTGATAACTGTTCTGCACCAAACGACGTAGCGATCACCTTTTCTGATATGAGTACTCAAGGTACTGCAGGTTGTGATCAATACGAATACACGATTACAAGAACGTGGACCGCAACAGATCTTTGTGGTAATACAAGTACTTGCCAACAAACAATTAATGTTGAAGATTCAACTGCACCAATGATTACTTGTCCTGCTGATATCACGATAGAATGTGATGAAGACACTTCTCCTGCCAACACAGGAATGGCCATGGCGACAGATAATTGTTCAGCTGAAGCTGAAATAGTAATTACTTCAAGTGATGAAAGCACACAAGGAATGGTTGGTTGCCCTAAATACGAATATACGATCACTCGGACATGGACGGCAACAGATGCTTGTGGAAATACAAGCACTTGCGTGCAAACTATAGAGGTGGAAGATTCAACTCCACCAGTCATTACTTGTCCTGCGAATATATTTGGTTTAGATTGTTTAAGTGGTCCATTACCAACCGCGAACACGATTGCCGAGTTCATCGACATAGGAGGAACTGGGATGGATAATTGTAGTACTGCTGATGAGTGGATGATTTCATTTAGTGATAGTCCAGCAGGTAGAGATTTATTAGATTATTGCTCTAGTAATCCTGCAGATCGTACCTTGACTCGAACGTATAGCATATCAGATGCTTGTGGAAATGTAAGCACTTGTGCACAAACATTTACTTTCAACCAAAGTTTGAATGGGCCAATCATAACAACAATACCTTTAGACCAAGTCGTTTCTTGCGGTGTAGAAGCTTTCCCTCAAATGGCTGCCTTTAATGCGGAAACAGATTGTGCATTAGGTTCAACCAAAACCGTGGAAGCCTTACCGGTTATTGGTACAGAAAATTGCCCAGGTGCAAGATATCAATTCAGATATA
>CAZDTI010000600.1:0-4672 GCA_964508085.1 uncultured Saprospiraceae bacterium
ATAATGATGCCAGGGCTGTTATCTTACATCGCATTATCGTCAATGTAGGATAAAAGGAAATCAGCTTTAAGCACAAATAGGTACATACCTTCAACTTCCAATTTACCCATCGAATGAAGGTCAATTCTACTATAGGCACTTTGATGGTGAGTTGATCTTTATGCCAGCAGAAAAAGGACAAATATTGAAATACTAGTACAAAGGAAGGTTGAGCAAGTTTGAGAAGAGATAAGCTCCTGAACTTAATTTTGAATTCTATTCATACTCATATTCAAGCTTATAAGCTTGGAACCACAGATCATTGGGAGTGGATGGATCATTTTCTACAAGAACATTTATATAATAAATGAAATCATCATTGCTAATTAGGCCAAAATCATTTGGAATTAATAGTGTTGCTGTCTGTGATGAAGGCGATGAAGTTGAAATTCCTGAGTTAAAGAATCGATTTTTTATAGAGAAGCTCGGATCTGCAAAACTTGTTTTTGTTAGATAGAATTCAATTTCTTTACTACTACTTCGATCTCGGTACTTAATTTGTACTGAATTCATTCTTACTCCCTCTGGTAGACGCAAGACATCATAGAAAGTAGTTCTTGGATTCTTAGCCCTACCATTATAGTTATGAACTTCTGAATCCGTTGTGATCTCACCATCTTCCTTGATCAACAATGGTTTTTTGCTATTCGATGTGAGCTGGTTTAAAATAATACTGCCATTACCCTTTACGGTCATGATATCAGATGGACTACCAAGATACTCTCGCAATACCAATTGATTGTCATTGCCAAACCCAATGCCATCGTATATCCAGCCGTATATTGGAATATCTGATTCACCGAGCAGTAGTCCTTTTTCGTTGGTGTTGCCAAGTCCTGAAAGCAAAATACTTCCGTTTTTTAACTCAAGTTTTTCACTTGGGTTAGTAGTACCGATACCTACATTTTGGCCAATGAGGGAAAGTGAAAGAAGTGAAATTAATAAGGTTAATATTTTTGTGTTCATAGTATTGATTGTTTTAGTAAGCAAAACTATGTTATTCCCAACTCAGAAAAATCTATGTAAACCTTGATCCTGGAAAAATCTATGTAAACCGTTAGAAATGAACATTTCAAGTCAAAATGAAAATTGACATAAATAAAAGAGAAAGTTAAATAAGACATTCACTCCGTCCACTCGAAGGTCTCTATCACCTTCAGCACATCCCCCTTGACATAGTTGTAGAGAGGGGCATTAGAGTCTGGATAGACTTTGCTATAAAAGTAGAGTGATGCCCTGAAAAAATGGTTAATTGAATCAGTCAATTAGAACTGGAGGTTAGAAGCGACATCTCCATTTATTTCAAAGAGCATTCCAGTAACATTGTCCTTTTGAATCGGAAAGTCAACTCGAGACTGCGCCTTTACATTGTGCTTTCCAACCAGGGTGAAGGCATCATAGATCATTTTATCAAAATGTGCTCTATCATCTAAGGCAATATAACTGCAATGTAAGTCACCATTGAAAGGAGGTAACTTTAAGCAATAAAATTGATGTATTTTTAAGGCTCAAAGAAATTGTGATGAGGCTCTATTTTGTTATTATCTTCAGTGTGTTATGTCATACTTTTTCAATAGCAAACATTACTTACTTCCACGATGCTTCAGGGACCTTGGAAATCTCTCAAGTCACTGAAAAAGAGTTTCTTCCGTTTCAGGAAAAAATCAATAATGGCTACCAAAAAGGAAATTATTGGTTTAAAATTTCTGCAAATTCAGAAGCCCAGTATATACAGTTTACAGACAGGCACATTATAAGTTGTGAAGGCTTTTTAGGTTCAAAAAAAATAGGTGCGCTAGCCAAAGAGCGCTTTGTAACGTATAAGCATCCTAAAAATCAGGAAATTTTTATAAAAGTCAGTTTAGTAAAAGAAGCCTATATCCCTATTTTAGTAACGCCCGAAAGTCAATATAGAAGTAAGGAACAAAATCAATTTTTATTGATCGGGTTTTACTATGGCTTTGCCATGGTTATTTTTGTATTGAATCTTTTCTATTTCTTCTCCTTTAAAGAACTTACCTTTTTACACTATGCCTGGTTTTTGTTCTTTATTTCTTTGGGATTACTCATAAGTGATGGGGTTTTACATTATTTCGGTTTAAAGGAAAGCTTTATTTCAAAACTGCAGATTATTGAACACAGCTTAGTGGCCTCATTTGGTGCCTATTTTGCTTCGGAGTATTTACAGGTTCCCAATTATTATCCCAAGCTAAAAAAGTGGGTATGGGTACTTTTAGGTTTACTAGCAGTAAGCAGTATTTCTTATATGGTCTCCTCAGAGTTCTTATTTTACATTTCGAGTGAGTGTCTGATTTTTATCATCCTGATCATTTATTGGATTACTTCGGCTACGCTGTTTTCAAAAAACATGTTTACTAAGATTTTTGTGTTGGGCTACATATTTATTTTAATCTTAGGAATAGATTATTATGTGCTAAAACTTCTAGGGTTAAAATTTTTAGGCATTACCGCAACTCAAGTAAAAGTGGGAGGATTTATAGAAATGTTGTTTTTATCATTTGCTGTGGTATATCGCATGCGAATGTTAAAAGGAGAGAATGTAAAAATGCGAGCCGAAGTAGAAAACCACTTAAGTAAAATTAAAGCCCTTTCTAACGAGTTGGAAAAACTAGACGCAGGTGAAGAAAACGTGTTTTCAAAATACCAATTGAGCTTTCGGGAACGTGAAGTTTTAAGTAAAATTGCGGCTGGAAAAACCAATAAAGAAATTGCAGATAGGCTAAATATTTCTGTAAATACGGTAAAGTATCACGTTAAGAAAGTCTATCAAAAACTAGATGTAAGCAGTCGTTCTGAAGTTGCTGCAAAAATAAAAATGCCTTAGCTACAAGGAGTTTTCATTAAAAACTACCCAAAAACTACCCATTCTAGACTTTCTGTTTTGCTGCAGTTGTTATAATTTGCTTGTTTTAATCCCCAATATAATGAGAGAGAAAGTTCTGGTATGCATACTTGTAATGACAATATGTAGTGTGCTACCTATGCTGGCATTGCCAACTAGCATAGATCGTCCAATTGCCACAACAGAAATAATCTTAGACGCTTCAGGAAATCTCTCCATCATTGATGCCAGTGCTTCAAATGACAACCTTACGCTAAGCACTGATGGTTTACATCTGCAAATTACTGATCCTAACAAAAACTTTCGCATCTCGGGAGGTGATGTTCGTTTGCTAAATGAACATACCGTGGCGGTCGCTTTGAGGGACTTTAGAGGGGACTTGATTATTGACACCAAACTGGGAAATGATGTCTTAAATCTACAGGCAGATTTGACATTGACGGATGCTCATAAAATACAGGTGCGAGGAGTAACTACACTCAATCAGGATGCGCTTATCTTGTTTGAAGGTGGTGCTATTGACTACCATGTAAGCGGTGATATTTATTTCAGTAAACGTTCAGAAATAAAAGGAATTGGAGATATCCTATTTACAGCTACAAATTCCATTGTCATAGAAGGTTCTCTGCAAAGTAATGTGCATAATAGCACTATTCCACAAACCTTAATGGCTATGACCGATGTAGCTTCTGCAGATAATGAGATTATCTATGTCATTGAGGATCATCAACTTGTAAACGAAAGCCCAAATACCAATAACTATAGCGGCTATATACAACTCAACGCTGGACACATAGACCAAAACGGACATATAGAAGCTGCAAACATCCTATTGAAAACAAATGGCAAAGATGAAAATGCGGTGATGATTACCCACTCAGGGATCAGCCGCGCTATTGGCAACAATATCCAAAAGGGGCAAATTGTACTCTCTGGAGGAGCAAAAGGTGAAGTGCATGTAGAAGGAATTCTGGATGCTAGAGCTAGACAATTGAACAACACAGGCGGTGAAATACACATCCTCGGTCAAAAAGTAGGCTTGTTTGATGATGCTGTAGTGGACGTATCTGGTGAAGATGCAGGCACTGTCTTGTTCGGTGGTGATAAAAAAGGTCAGAATGATCAGATCCAGAATGCTGAATATGCTTATATAAGTAAAAATGCCGCAATTAAAGCAGATGGTGGAAGTAAAGGTAGTGGAGGAAATGTCATTGTATTTGCCAAAAATACGACTACCGTACTAGGTACAATAAGCGCCAAAGGTGGCTACCAATGTGGTGATGGTGGTTTTATTGAAACCTCGGGGTTGATAGGCTTTAGTATAGATAAAGCACCTGAGACTTCGGCAATAAATGGTGAAATAGGTGAGTGGTTGATTGATCCTTACAACATTACCATTGGCTTCGCCAGTAACAATGCCATAAGTGGGGCCTCACCTTTCACTCCGCTTGCCTCTGGTGCTTATTTAAATATTTCCACCTTATTAGGTGCTTTAAATTTGGGAAATGTAACTATTAATACTACCGGTGCGGGTATAGAAGATGGCGATATTACCATCAATGGAGATTTGGATTTCGCAAGTGCAACAGCCAGTAATGATCTCATCTTGAATGCCGATGGCGATATTTTCATTAGAGGCTCCATTTATAATTCAAATTCGATACCTGTTAATAGGCTGGATAACCTGACGCTTAATGCCGATCAAAATAACGATGGCGTGGGTGATGTTATTTTTAATGATAATGAACAAGGTGGTAAAGATGCGATCAC
>CAZDTI010000601.1:0-4656 GCA_964508085.1 uncultured Saprospiraceae bacterium
AATTACCATAAAATACTCCGTTCATATTTAGGTTGAAAGAAGAACCGGTGGTTCCACTTTGGGTTAGATTCAAGAACATACTATAAGTAGAGTCTGATTCACATAACAAAGAGTCTACAGTCATTCCACTCAAGTCACATGCTGGCGCTGGTTCTCCACATCCAAGAGATGTAAAAGTAGTACCAGAACAACAATTAACTGCCCCCGAATCACAAGCTTCAATACTCACTAAGGAGGAATCTGCCGCTAAATTTGAAATCGTAATAGGCAATTCTCCATAAGTATAGTTTCCAAATGGGAATCCATTCAGGTTCAAATCAAAAGAACTACCAACTGCTCCCGAGTAAGTCATATCAAAAACAAAACTATAGGTACTATCGGATTGACAAGTCAAAGAGGTAACAGTTGCATTCGATAAATCACAAGGTTCTTCACAAAAGATGGTGCCAATGTTTGTTGAATCAGAACAGTTAGAATCCAAACTATCTGCTGCAATAAACTCATAATTGGTAACATTATCTCCAGCCAAACCTCCGATTGTAACTGGTAAATCTGCATAATTATAAACGCCATAATCAACTCCATTTCCACTAAGGGTAAAAGAGCTAGATTCTGGATCTGTTACTGAAAAGTCGATTGTAACATCGAAATTTCCTGCATCACAAACACCTGGCGTCGCTGATAAATTAGTAATGGCGCAAACGGGTGGTGGTCCACAATCCAAAGAATTGTAATTAACTGAAGTACAACAACTTGGAGAAAAAGTATCGCAAGCTGTCAAATGTATTATAGTGTCATTTGCTGGAAGATCGACCAGCGTTATTGGTAAATCAAAATAAGCGAAATTACCATAGAAAGCTCCGTTCATATTCAGATCAAAAGAGCTGCCCACGGTTCCAGAGTAATTCAAATCAAGTACTAAACTATAAGTACTATCTGTTTGACATAACAATGAGTCTACAGAGAGATTAGAAAAATCACAAGGAATTTCACAAAAGACGGTCCCGATGTTTATTCCAGCTGAACAATTCGGATCTGAACTATCTGTTGCAAAAAATTCATAATTGGTAAGATTATCACCCGGCAAAAGGAAAACCGTTACAGGCAATGAAGTATAGCTATGAGTTCCATAATTGGCTCCATTTCCTGTAAGAACGAAAGTTGTACTTACTGGATTTACCGGAGTGAAATTAACTTCAACGTTAAATAATCCTCCGTTACAAGGCTGTGGTGTAGCGGTAAAATTACTAATATCACAAGGAGGCGGTGCGCAATCCAAGGAGGTAAATGTAGTAGAGGTACAACAGGTTGATTCTGAATCATCACAGGCAGATACAGAAACACTTTGACCATCTGCAGGTATATCCGTAATGGTCACTGGTAATGAGGAATAATTATAAAGTCCAATAAATGTTCCGCCCACGGTTAATCCAAACAGGCTCGACGGATCATCCGTAAAATCGAAATCTAGTACAAAAGAGTTTGTACTATCTGAATCACAAGCTATAGCGCTTATGACCATATTTGATAAATCACAGGCTATTGGACAATCCACTGTTCCCAAATTAATGGCTCCGGTACAGGTAGAATCTGTATCATCTGTGATATTAAAAACATAATCTGTTGTATTATCTCCTGCGAGATTGGGAATTGTAATTGGTACATCTGTATAAGCAAAATTTCCATAGTCAACTCCATTACCTGTTACATTGAAATTCGTCCCTTGATTGGAATAACTAAAACCCAACTCTACATCAAAAGTACCATCCGTCCCACAAGTTGGTGTTGAATAAAAACCAGATAAAGCACAAGAATTTGCTGGAGTACAATCCAACGGAGCGAATGAATAATCAACACAACAAGAAGTCCCTCCATCACAAATTGTCATAATTTGAGTAGAATTTGAAGAAGAAGGCATATCTAAAAAATTAGAAAAAGAAGAAATTTCATAAGATCCAATTAAAGCTCCATCCGCATATACATCAAACATGGAAGAAACATTATTAGAAATTTCAAATTCCAAATAAGTAGAAAAGGTTGTCGTAGATGTACATTCGAAGGCCGCTGCAAAAACATTCGTTATCGAACAAACCGTACAAGTAACGACTCCAATGTTTTCATTATTCGTACAATAAGTGTTTTCAACATCCGCCACCGTGAAGGTCCAATCCGTGGTACCATCTCCAGCCAAAGGTCCGACAGTTATCGGAAGTTCAGCATATGAAAATGTTCCTAAATTCGTTCCGTTGGCAGTAACGGTAAACCCAAGACTTCCAGTATCTGAATAAATCAAATCAATGTCCGTCATGAATGTCCCGCTATTACAGGTTTGAGGATTGGCACTTATCTGATCGATCAAACAAGTCTGAGTTGCATCTGAATATTGACAAAAATCGTCAATCCCCATATTCGAACCTCCGACTATGACTTTAGAAATATAACCAGTTAAAGTAATTGTCCCCTGATTTCCTGTTTGGTTGACCGTTAAGGTAACTCCTGGTGCAATGGCGGAAGGTAAATCCGTAAAATTTGAATCAACCAAAACCTGCTCATTGTTTACCCCAAGGTTAATGGCCGTTCCCGATTCATAGTAATTAAAAGTGACCGTGTCCGAAACGGGGAACTCATAGATCATGGCAGAAGTAGGCGAAGTCTTTAGAAAAACGCCATTTGACATAGAAAAAGCTCCAGAGAATTGATTGGGACCCGCAGAAACGAAAGCGGCCCCGTTGATGGATCCATTATGGTTTTGAAAACCTTGAGCAGATAATTCGATGTTTCCTTCTGTGTGGAAGACATCATACCAGCCAGGAGTTCCATTTGGCCCCGAAGGTCCATATAGTCCATTTAAGGACGAAAATTCCATGCAGGACGTTTGAGCGAAAACAGTGGAGCAGGAAATAGTAAAAAAGGCAATAAACCAAAAGCAAAGTCTCATAAGTAGTGTGTAGTTTTAATTATTCGATTTTCTCGAATGCCATAAAACCAAAAACCGAACCATTGAAATGCTACTATTTTAGGGAAGTTGAAATACCACTGCTTTATGCATAATGATTTATTTCATACGAAATCGAAAAGGATTTTTCATTTGGAAAATCGGCCGTTTTACCCGACTTTTTAGTCAATTTTGCTAAGTTTGTGTGCTAAAAAAATCTCGAATAGGGCATCTGATCACAAGTATCGAAATGAAGCCTATATAATGCTTGGCTTTCTATTACATCTAGCCATCATTATCCTGTCACATTTTATTTATTTCAATAATAATTTTTCGCAATAAACTGACAAATGAATATCGAAGAATTCCGTAATTACTGTATGAACAAGAAGGCTGTAGAAGAGTGTTTCCCCTTCGATGATGTCACCTTAGTATTTAAGGTCTTGGGGAAAATGTTCGCCTTGACAGGTTTGAACCATGAGGGCTTTACGGTTAACTTAAAATGTGACCCAGACTATGCAGTGGAGCTTAGAGAGTCACACCCGGAAATTTATCCCGGCTTTCATATGAGCAAGAAGCATTGGAATACAGTAGATTTTGAAGGTAGTTTATCTAATCGCTTACTTAGGGAATTGATTGATCATTCTTATGATATGGTAGTAAAGAAAATGAAGAAGTCCGATAGAGAAGCCTTGCAAAACATGTAACTAGATGACCAATAATATCGACTACCTAATCATCGGACAAGGCATTGCAGGCTCTCTACTTGCTTGGTTTTTATCTGAACGAGGTCAAACAATCCATATCATCGATAATCATCACAAAGGATCTTCCTCTATAGTCGCTGCAGGAATCATAAACCCGGTTACTGGGCGCCGACTAGTAAAAAGCTGGATGTTTGATGAATTAATGCCAGTTGCTAAAAAAACTTATCAAGAAATTGAAGGTAAACTCTCCAAACAATTTTATCAGGAACGTACCATATATAGAGCACTGAATGATGTGAGGGCAGAAAACACTTGGGATGAAAGGAGTGGCGAGCTGGGATATCAACAATACCTCAGCTCTGAGCAACCAGATGAGCAGGTGAAAAAAAACATGCAGACGCCTTTCAGTTGGGGGGCTATTCATAAAGCCGCACAAGTTGATGTTCCTTTATTTTTGGACCTGATTAAAACGTACTTCCAAAGTCAAAATGCAATAACTACAAACCGTTTCGAACCTTCTGAGTTAGAAGTTCTGACAGATAGCGGCATTCATTATAAAGGTATAAATGCTAAACATATTATCTTCTGTGAAGGACAACAAGCGAGATTTAATCCTTGGTTTAAACAATTACCTTTCGTGGTTTCCAAAGGAGAAATGTTAGAAATCCAGATTCCAGATACTCAAAATCTTCCAATCGTAAAACACAAGTCTTACATAGCACCTCTTCAGGAAGACCGCTACTGGATTGGCGCTACCTACGAATGGGATGAACTCAATGAAAACCCTACTGAAAAAGGAAAAGAAGCTTTGTTAAAAAATCTGGATCGCAGTATAAATAGTCCATACCGTATTCTAAAACAAAATGCGGCCATCCGACCTACGGTAAAAGATCGACGTCCTTTTTTAGGTACACACCCTGAATATTCCAGCTTACATATTTTCAATGGCCTTGGAACAAAAGGAACTTCTTTAGGGCCTTATTGGGGATTGCATTTCGTGGAATACTTACTGAA
>CAZDTI010000602.1:0-4641 GCA_964508085.1 uncultured Saprospiraceae bacterium
GTATTGTTCAAGGATAATGTTTGTAAATTGCTTAGACCAGATAGTGAGCTTAATTCCTTGACCTGAGTATTGTTCAAATATAAACTTTGTAAATTGCTTAGACCAGATAGTGAGCTTAATTCCCTGACCTGAGTATTGTTCAAATATAAATTTTGTAAATTACTCAGACTGGATAGCGAACTTAAATCTTTGATCTGGGTATTATTCAAATCTAAAAGGAGTAAATTACTCATGCCGGATAGCGAACTCAATTCCCTGATTTGGGTATTACTTAAAACTAAAATGTATAAATTATTCAGACTAGATAGTGATCCAAATTCACTGAAAAGCGTATTGTTCAAATATAAAACGTTTAAATTACTGAGACTAGATAGCGATCCGAATTCACTGATCGTTGTGTTGTTCAAGTTTAAAAATTCTAAATTACTTAGACTGGAAAGTGATCCCAATTCACTGACGGGCGTATTACTCAAGTTTAAAAATTGTAAATTACTCAGACCAGATAGTGAACTCAAATCACTGACCTGTGTATCACACAAGTTCAAATACTGTAAATTATTTAGACCACTTAGGTCAATGTCTTTTACTTCCTTATCGTTTAAACTGTATATTCTAAGCTTATTGGTATGATTCAATAACTCTCCACCTTTGAACCACCGAGTAGAATTCGAAATATTTTGTGCAGTATTGGACATTACATAATACTCTTTTCTTAATGCCCATTCGATCAAAGGCATGTCAACTTGACTAAGAAAATGATTTATGCCATATAGAGACAACAAAGTCCACCGTTCATTTTCTGTAAACATTTGAGCAATATACTCATCCATCAAAATAGCCAATGCTAAGTTCTCATTTTTTACTTGGCCAGTTTTCTTATCCCAATCAAATAAAGTTTCAAAAGCGTACAAACAATCATCCACGGTGCAAAGCGCAACAGCTTTAAAACCTTCAAAATATAAAACGATGGCTTCTTCCCAAGAAGACTCTTTTGAATAAGTTTTCATCTCTTCCCAGTAATCCTCTTCTACTTGCTTATTATTTCGATATTTCCTTCCAGTTACTTCTATAAAACGCTGTTGTAAACGTTCTGCCGCCAAAAATTCCTGGATGGAAAGGTGTAAAAAACCATATTCTTTTTCTCCTCGTTCCATCAATACATCACTACGAATACTTAGGCTGTCAAAAAATCCTTCAATACGAGAATTTCTTTCTTTCGATGTCTCACTTCGCGCGATGTCCTGAAGTACTTCTTCAAATATCTGAATAGCATCCTTTCTTGATATCGTTAAAAAAGCATCTTTATTTAAATCTCCCGTTCTGTTCTTTTGCATAGCAAAGGCCAACTCTGCAAGGCATTTTCTCAGTTCATCGTATTTTAATTCATGTACTTTTAGGTTCCTCTGTTTTAACAGTGTTTTTAAATTAGTTGCTATGATATTGTCATATAATTCATAACGACCATCTGGAAAGTCATGATTCACCTTATGGTAAAGGGCCATCATGGTTAGCATATTTGGAATACGAGATAAGTGGCGAATACTATCGTGCCCCGATAAGGATTCAAGAAACTTGTCTAAGTCTTTTTTTCGCGTATTAGGATTAGGAGTATACAAATCAAACCACAACTTCATAAACTGCCGTACCTGATGGTCGTCAAAAGGGGCAAGATAAATCTCTTTGAATTTATTCGGAATTTCTAGTTTTTGCATTGGCTCCCAGTCAATGTCTTGGAGTGGAACATCTGAATCAAATTTCCAAATGTCATGGTCTTCCATTTCAGGTATTCCGTCTTCCACTCTCCTTTTAGGTCTAATGTGCCTTGTTGTGACAAAGTGTCGTCCTTTTCTTGCAAAGGGTTCTTCAAAAGCCACAGGATCAAAATTTCTAACGTTTAGATTCGTTTTTTTATATTCCTCTTCACTCATTCCCAACCAAAAAGCTTCCTGTTGGAAACCAACAATACGAGTCGAACACCACCAGTGATTATTCGGATATTTTTTAATCCCATCCTGTATAATTGTAGCCAGTCTTTTACGTTGTTTTACATCCGTTACCTCATCCAAGCCATCTAACATTAAAAATACCTGTCCATTCTTAAACAACTGTTTTATCATATTCAGGTCAGGTGTAATAACACCTTTAAATGCAGGCTGCTTAAAAATTGCATCTATAAAACCATTCCAACTTCTGACTCTTCGGAATGCTCCTTCCCTTAAAGTCGCAATCATTGGAATCGGGTAATTTAGACGCTCTTGATAACCTTTTTTATCAAGACTCGCAAAGATGTATGCAATGCGGCTAAGTAGAGTAGTCTTACCAATTCCAGGATCTCCTTTTATGAATAACCTTTTCCACTTTTTATTAGTCAGTACTTCATCCAGTGATAATTGCGGACCCCAATCTTTAGGCATTATTTGCGGATCAGTATAATCGACAGAAAAATTTGGAACCACATAAATTCGATCACTCGTAGGGGTAGACAAAACCCGCGTACGATCGTCCACTCCAGTGGTCATAAAGCTGACATGTGTATGCTCCTTTCTTATGGCTTCCAGATAATCTAAAAGAAATTGGTGCTCTGAAGGAATAATGATTTTATTTTTAGTGCTTTGTCTTTTTGACATTTATATAGTTTTTTACAACTAATAAGAAAACTTGGTTGTTTGCTCTAAGGTTGTAAGATCTTTAAATCCGAATCACTAATTGGTCCACTCTCAACAATCAAATTACGAATCCATAATACCTGACGTAATGACTCGTGTGGAAACATTCTGGCCAACTGTTCCTCTTGAATCTCTTCTTCTGTTTTTCCAGAAAATGCCTCCGTCGCGGTTATATCTTCGGGTACAATTAATCCATTCAATAAGGGGTGTTTTCCTTTCTGTGCTGCAAATGAAACAGGATCTTCACAGAAAGGCAAAAATGTATTGTTATAAAATGATTTTTTAATATAAAGATGACACAGTTGGTAGATTTCATAGTGAAAAGCATACAAGTAACTAAAGATCAATAGTTTCTTTAGTGATCGACTATTCGGATCCCGTCGTTTTGTATATTTTTGAATTTCTTTATTACTACAAAAAGAAATCAAAACATTTGCAAAAATCTTAATTGAACGAGGGAAGGGAGGTAAAAAGGAGTAGCCCTTAATTACAGCCAGGAGCTTTCCTTCAAGGTCATTTGCTTTTGTTGAACCGATTCGGTCTTTTATCAACTCTGCCATCAGCTTTTCTCTGGTCGCTGGATATGGGAGCGGTAAATGATAAACATCCTGACAAATCTTCTCTAAGTAAAGGCGGGCCAAATCTCTCATTCTAGTAGAGTAGTTAGGATCGGACTTCGCGGGACTCATCATTTTTTCATAGTGTTTCGCTAGTATTCTCTCCACTGCTTTGATATCCATTCCTAGTACGAAAACACAATTTTTGAGATTGAGATATAGCTTGATGACTTCTAAGATTTCAAAAGCGGTCTCTGGTTCGCAGCGATCCAGATCGTCTATGAAAACTATTACTTTTTTAGGAGGATCGGTTGTTTTTTTATCTTTATTTAATAGTCGGATTTGGTAATGAATCCCCAGTAATTTTTCGATGGCATCTTCTAATAATTTTCGAAGAGTCAAGGTTTCCAAAGGTGTGGAGAGTTGCTCTTTTTGGTAGGCCTTCTCGTTTTCTACAAATTTAGAAGCAAAGCCCTTATGGCCAAATTTTGTCCCAAACTGCTCGAATGTAAAGTCAATACTTTGTAGTAAGCTCATGATTCCAGGGACTACTGTTTCCTTGGCCTCTTGCCATATCTTATGGTTCCAAGCTAATTGATTCCTGATTTCCTTAAGTAGGGCTGCCAGTATGTTGGGTTCTCTCTGATATTGCCAGGCTTCAAACCATACGGGCTTCACTTTGATTGTTTTAGATCTAGTTGGCTTCTCTTTTACTTCTAAGCCTCTTCCTTCTTTTCGTTCAAAATAATCTCCTCCTAGCTCTGTATACACTTGTTGTAAAAAGCTTGTCTTTCCTGTTCCCCAAACGCCATGGACTGCTAAAGCTTTTGGTGGCTTTGCATTTCTTATTTGATTAACTACCACTGCTTTGAGTTGATCTCGTTCTAACGAACAAATTAGCGTTGGTTCGTCATTATGTGTTATGTATTTCATACTCATGCAGCTTTATGGTTTATTTGGGCTTTAATGTACGTTTTTAGTCTTTTCTATCAAAATCACACTCCAATATTCTTTATCAATACTTAGGACAACTACTCAGAATAAAATCATAAGATTAGTTCTTATGTTACCAACTTAAGGAATTTTTGAAAACTAGGGAGAAGGTTATTGAATGTTATAGAGAAGGCTTTCAGAACTTTTGCTCTTCTCTCTTCTTCCCGCGAAGTTCCGAAAACCTCAAAGTCGGAATCCTAGACTAATCCAATTCCTCCACTTCTTTCAGCTCTTCAACACTTCGTACAAAAACCGGAACCCCCTACACATTTACCAACCCAATCTCCACTCCAGCCCTATTGCTAAAACCTAAAAAGTAAATAAAAGCCCTAATCACTATTAGCAGGATAAATACTACTTTTGAAAAATAGAAAATTTGTTATTCAAATAATTCAAAGGAACTTTTTGTAAAGACCTTCGGTTGA
>CAZDTI010000603.1:0-4633 GCA_964508085.1 uncultured Saprospiraceae bacterium
CTCCACCTAATACAACCGGACGAAAAGGAAGTCGTAATTTTGAGTTTTTTATTTCTTTGCGTTTATCATCATCAATTACCTTTTCGAATGCCGTCGTAGCAGCAGCTTGTGTCGCTTTTTCCAATTGGCGCGAAAAAGTGCTGAAGGCTAATTTTGTTTTTTCGTTGTCTCCTTCTAGCTTTTTTCCTAAATTATTCAACAACAATCCGATACCATTTCCATCAGCATGTACTACGGCTATCCAAGCATTTTCGTGTTCTTCTGTAATGTCATTCAAATCAAAAGGCACATCTGCGGAGCTGATTTTGGTAGAAGTAAATTTATCAAACAACCCTCGGGTTTCTTTTTCGCGATCTGCAATCTTCACTTCCGTGGCACGATCATCAAAGGTTCCCTCTTGAGTTGCAACTCCACCTGTTCTTCTGGCTCGCTGCAATCCCATAAATCCAAAATCTACAGTAGTACTTGCTTTATTTCGTTGTATTTTTAATTGATGCTCCAAACGGTCAATGTCTTTTTTGAGGTCCTTTTTCAACTCAACCACTGACTGACTGATGGTGATTCCCGGAGCATAATTGCTTATGTATTTGGGAAACTCTTTTACAATTTTTCCACAGTCCTCCAGAGAAAGAAGGTATTTTAGATTACCTGCTGCAGAAATGATGATATTATCTTTCTTTATAGAATGGTTAATGTGTTTCTGAGCGCAAAATTCTTTAAACGCTTCAGTAAATATTTTATCCACCAGCTGACTAGCCCCAACAATTTCTTTCAGTTTGTTCGTCTGAAAAATAAACCGCTGAATGCCTTGGACACTGGCTCCGTAGAGATATTTGGTTTCCATTTTCTAATAATTTTATAGTAAGTACGAGTACACAATGCTTATTAAGCACCTTAGATTTATTTTTTCCAATCCGTCAATTCTTCCAACCATAGATACGGGTTCCCATATAGGTCTTTATTTCCCAATCGCCATTTTTGTTTGTCGAAAGTTATTTTTCGTTGGTAGAGACTGGAGTACGGATTACTATTGTTAGTAGATTTTGTTTCTAGTGGCAAGCTCACCCCAAAGGCACGGAATCGAGGCACACTTACGGCCTGTAATTTTTTTTCTATATCAATTAGGGTCTCCGATAATTCATTCCAGCTACTCATGCCAACAAATCCATAGATAAATAATACATAAGCCCATGGACGATAATCTGAGGAACGAAATAGCTTTAGTTGATTGCGCAATTGTTTCAGAAAATAATATTTTCGATCGCCATTAAAATCTGCCAATTGTCCGAAGGAACAAATCTCTCCGTATACAACTTCTGATTGTTTTTCGTTAGAAGGAATTTGTAATTCTAAATCTATATCCCGCTTTCCAACCATTCTATGATGAATCACTTTTGAAAAAACAAGCTGATTCCAACTTAATGATTCTTCGACCAGTGCTTCGTAGAATAAGAACTCTATTGCCAATCCAAAGACTTTAGTTCCTGCGGGGTAAACTTCATTGATGTGTTGTTTGAGTAATCTACCCAAGAAAGTAATTTGATATTCTTTTTGAGGAACCACTTCTTTGACTAAAGCATTCTGAATCATTTCGCGTCTCAGAAAATTCCTCATCTGTTCATCTCGGAGCAGTTCAAGGGTATAGTGTTTATGCTCTCCAATTCGTTCCTCTCCGGGGCTGGCGCTTAGCCGCGCGAAGCAATATTCAAAGAGTTCCAGCTGCATCCAGTTAAAGGATAAAGGAAGTGGAGGAATCTCAATTAAGTTGTTGCTTTGTTCATACAGATAGACCAATGGGAGTTTTAATAATTGACCGACAATAGTTAAGATCGGAGTAATGCCTTTATATCCACTGGTAATGTTGAGCAATCCGGAGAGCTTTACATTTTTATTGTTAATTCGAATCGGTTTTCTTTTTGCATTGAAAATGTAATTCACCAATGATTGAATCCCGTCATCTATGAATTGGTCGGATTTATTGACTTGTAAATTTTCTATCTGCTGAACAATAACATGGTTTATATCTTTGTATTGATTGAAACGCTTCGCAAGAATATTGGCGGCTAAAATAGAGGCTTGACTATCGGTCGCTATTAGATGCAAACGAAAGGTGGTGCCTCTCCACTTTGAGTCGAGGATTATTTGTTGAATACTCTGAATTTCCGCACTGGCAGAAGACTCCAAAACCGGTTCCCCTTTTTGTACTTTTCCATCAAAATTTTCGTCTAAAGTTTTGAGCCAGTAATTAAGACAATCAACTAATATTTCTTCCTCTTGCTGCTTAGCTTGATTCAATCTGCAAGCCTTCCACGCTGTCTCAACTTCCGTTAGCAATTCATATTTCACCTCTCTAGCCCAACGAACCATATTTGTAAAAAGAGAAATACCGACTGGGGTGAAAAGATGCATCATCTGTTTTTATATCTAGGGATGAAATTTACTCGACAATAATAATGATTAAAAAACAGCCCCTAGTCTTTTCGGTCAGAGACATTTTTTTCTACTTTAGCAGTCCAATTGTTTTTAATAAAGTGATTTAAAAATACTTAATAGCAAGTATATCAGTCAGTTACGCACCGTTAAGCTTATAAAAACCATCACATAATGAGTAGGTTCATTCAAAGTAAAATGTACCGGTTAATCGTTTTACTTTCTGATAAGGAATTTTCAGACTTTGGAAGCTGGTTACGTTCAACATATCTTAACTCCAGCAAAAAGTTAGTAGCAATTCATAAGATCATTTTGAAGAGTAAGCAGCAATCTCGGTTCAATGAAATGACAAAACAGGAACTGCATGCAAAGCTTTATCCAGGGAAAGGTTATAAGGCCGGATACCTTAATAATTTGATTAGAGGTTTTGTAGAGCAACTTGAAAAATTTCTGATCTGGAACAGCGAGTACTTAGCTGAACATCAAAAATTGGCTTACTTCACAGAGTTGAGAAAACGCGGAGAGAAAGAATTATTCTTTAAGGACATAAAGGAATATATTAATTCATTAGAGGAGAATGATACAGCTTCTTCCCACTCCGCATTATTGTTATTTCAATTGAGTGAAACCATTTATTATCACTCGGGTAATGATGAAAAATACGATAGCGGAAGCGAACAACACCTCAGTCTCCGTAAGCACTTAGAAGTATTCTTTTTAGAAAAAAGATTGGCCTTACTGTACCAGCAATACCACAATGCAAATTTAAAGAAACATACTTTCGATAAAAGTGAACTGGAGCTATTGGCCCCATTCATTGAGCAATCTACTTCCCCTGCCATACGGCTGTATCTCCTAAGGTTATACGCTCCCAAAAGCGAATTAGACTATCAACGATTCTTAACCTTTTATGGTAATTATCTTCGCGAGTTTGATCGCCTTCCTAATCTAGAGCGTCATATATTTTTATTGATTTGTATAAATGATGCCGTTCGACTTATTACCCAAGGAGACACTAATGCTAAGCAACAATTAATGAATCTCTATAAATTTGGTATTGAGGAGAAACTGCTTTTAACGCCAGAGGTTATAACCTCTTTTATGTTCAATAATATTGTAAGCATATCTATTCAGCTAAAGGAAATAGATTTTTTGCAGGATTTGATTTGGCAATATGCCAACCGACTTCCAGAGTTATGGAGGAAAGACGCGATTACTTGGGCGGAAGTAAATATTCTATTTTCAGAAGAAAAATTCATCAATGGTCTTGAACAAATTAAATCTCACCATTTTAGTCATTGGCTGTATAGGTTACAAATTAGGATAATAGAAACGATGATTTTATTTGAGCTTTTTGAAAGAGGAAGCTATAAGAAGGAAGCAGTGGAGCAACAGATGAAGACGTTTAAGAAATTTGTGGAACGAAATAAAAAGAAATATAAATTTAGAGCAGAGCCTTATCTGTCGTTCATAAAAATTTGTCAAGAACTACTTTCGCAAAGGCATGGAAGTACTAAATGGACTACTAAATCAAAAAAAGAAATGACAGAACGAATTAAAGAGGTACCTCAAGTACATAGAAGAGTATGGCTACTCCATAAAACGCAAGGTTAGTTTTCCCAAAAAATAAAAAATCCATTACCCCAATTAAGGAGTAATGGATGGCTTTTTTTATCATAAAACTCAAGGCACTAGCCAAGAATTTCCTCAATGATAATTCTGATTATTTCTACAATGTCCATAAACGAATAAGGTTTGTATCCGGGGGTCTGCAGCCCGAGCCGAAGAGATGAAAAAACATTCATCACGCTCCTCGCTCGTATCGGATAACTTTATCGAAGAACCTATTATAGAATAGGCTATGGAAGAAGAATCAAAATTTCAATTTGAGTAAAACCTCTTTAGGTTCTTGGTAGTATAAACAGCTTCAATATCGTTTTTAGTCTATTGCTAGTGTTATTTTTTTAAAATAATTCTGTTGCCATTCTTAAAATCACTAATCAGTCGCATATTCAAAAGCCTCTACTAGTAACTCTTTCAAAGAAGTCTCCTCGCGATTACTCCAAGTAATGGCACCCAATTTTGTAATCGGATAAAAGCCATAATCGTAACCACTTCTTATAGTGTTTTCCAAACATTATACTTACAAAATCACACCGCCCCAAAAACCCTCCAAAAGTCCCCTTTCCTCAATAAATCCTGC
>CAZDTI010000604.1:0-4621 GCA_964508085.1 uncultured Saprospiraceae bacterium
ATACATTCACTTGGAGAGTTTATAGCCATTGATCCATTTACTGGGTCACCACAAGTAACCGTTGTTGAAACAGCACCACTCAATTGTGTAATATCCAGACATATATTCGGCAATGGAACGTCCACCACAGAGGTGATGTACATCGTATCCAATGCAGGTAATGAATTGACTGTAAAAACAAATATTGTAGTATCACAAAGTGCATTATCATCACAAACCACCACACAGGTCGTATCCGGGCCAGAATATCCGGGGTTTGGAATATAGTCTACACATTCATCACCAGGTGTTATTACTAGTGTACCATTTGCGGGATCACCGCAAGAAGCAACCGTATTTACAGGTGCCGTCAGTTCGGAAATATCTGCACATAAATTTAGGATCGAAATACCTTGAACAGTTGTCGCAGGCATTGTATCAGTAACAGTTGTTGGCAAAGGGTTTACAGTAAAGACTAAGAAGGTCGTATCGCAAATTGCATTCACATCACAAACCAAAACACAAGCAGTATCCTGACCTGTAAAACTAAGGTTAGGAACATAATCTACACAAACATCTGGTGTTGTAACAATGAGAATTCCATTAGCTGGGTCGCCACAAGAAGCAACAGAAGCTACAGCCCCACTCAATTCCGTTATTTCCATACAAAGGTCCACCAAGGGAACTTCTTCCAACGTAGTAAAATTAAGGGTACTCGTAGTTGGTGGTACACCTTGATAAACCGTTAAAGTGAAACCATCATGGTCATCATCATCATTTGGATTATCCGGGTTATTATTTATTTCGTTATCAATATTCAAATCATTAGTGCCATCCAAGTCTGTTACGGAATCGTCATCAGTCGGTGGAATATTGAAATCGTCTGTATCGTTATCGTATCCTGTGATTTCGAAGAAATTATCTAAAGTTGTATTTGCGTAAGCACAGTCTACCACTAAGTCTAAATAGACGACTACAAAATCGCCAGGACCGATAAGATCGATACTATCTGTAGGTAAGCCGCTTATCAATTCCCAGTCACTATTATTAGGTAGTGTCCCGTCAAAGGTTAATCCCGTTGGGAGAAAATCGGTAATGACTACGTCAAAAGCAGATGTATTCCCCTGGTTGTATAATTCTATTGCGAAGGTTACCGTATCACAGGGACTCACATTATTAGGTGGACCGTTTACCAAAAGAGCTAAGTCGAAAACTTGATTAATAAAGATGGTTTCCGAGTCATGATCGTCGTCATCATTCGGGTTATCCGGGTTATTATTTGTATCGTTATCAACAATCAGATCATTAAATACATTACTATCTGTTACAGAATCATCATCGGAAGGATCTGCATTCGCATCATTTGTATCGTCGTCGTAAGCCGTTATTTCTATAAAGTTGGTAACCGTTCCGCCTGCATAAAACTCGTCAACAACTAAGTGGAGAGAGATTGAAACAGAATCACCAGCAGTTACAGGGCCGTTGATTGTTGTGGTTAAAGTATTCGTAGAAGATGTCCAAGTTCCATTTCCAGTTATATTGTCATCAAATATAACCCCTGGCGACAGATAGGTCAGCAATTCGATGTCGTAAGCTGGAAAATTTCCTTGATTATAAACCCAAATAGTGTGGGCAACCGTATCTCCTGGACTTGCTAGACTATTGTTATCCAAGACCATTTTCATTGCTAAATCAAATACACAATTTTCAACAGTAATGGTCAAACTATCTATAACAAAACAACCCGCAACGTTTGTTGAATTCGCTCTAATGTAGTAGTCCGTAGTACTGGAAGGAAAAACGACAGCGCTACTAAGTACATTACTCTCTGCATTAGCATCTCCGAGTGTTGGATAATAACTAATGTCTGAAGGCTGGCCAGAAATTTCTACGACCCAAGCATCCAAAGAGGTGGTATCGCCATCACAAAGTGTTAAATCACTTGTAATTAAATTTAGGTCAGGATTTATAGTTACCATGATACTATCAATATCAAAGCAGGTAACATCGTTTGTATTTTTCCGCACATAGTAAGTAGTTGTTACTAGCGGTGTTTGTTGTTCTCCTAAAAATGCTTGTTCTAAATTAGCATCATTTAATGAAGCAAAATAGTAGCAAATTCCAGTAAACTCTGTCAGCGGCTCTGCATCATAGACCATCTCTTTTAAATCGACGGTATTACCTGCACAAATAATGGTATCTCTTGATACCAAATCAGGGGTTATACAAGGTGGGAAAAAACCAGCATCCATTTCATGAATTAGTTGTCCAGAATTCCCAGTAGTAAAAGCAATATGTGGGTAACCGTCCACCGCAGCATTAAAGCCCGAAGGAATCGAAGCATCAGAGTCATTTTTTTCGGCATTGGTACCAACCCCTACATCAAATAAGGTTAGATTCAGAGAATCATTCAGTAAATTATTAGCGAGGTTAAAGGCTCCGTTTTTACCAAAAGCAATAAGGTAGTCTGTTTGTGGCTCCAAAGTATCAGAAAAGGAATAGAGTCCATTTACGTCCGTCGTATCCAGCCATAATAAATTTCCAGCAGCATCAAATAAAGAGACTTGTACACCTTCGAGACCCGTTTCTTCAGGATCTTGAATACCATCCTGGTCTTCATCTCTCCAAAGGTAACTCAGCATTTCGATTGGTGGTGCATCACAAAGTAATTCTACATCTCCTACTCCACCTCCTTTAGCGGCATTACCATTTCCACCTGGGAAGGCAACGGTTTGGTATAGTTGAAAGCCTAAAGCAGAAGAAGAACCACCTGTTGTTGCATTAATACGACGCACTCCTCCCGAATTGAAATTCACAGGATTCATCGCAGAAGTCATTACTTCGTTTGTTCCTCTTAGCAAAGACAAAGCACCAAGGCTTATTTCGCTGTGTTCTGTTCCCAGCGTATCTCCACAGAAGAATTCGCCACCACCAATACCTTCTCCATTTGCTCCACAACCTCCACCACTTGGAATGGTTCCGTTACTTTCTAAAGAGTAATTTGTACCATTGAAATAGCCCCGAAGGATATCTCCACCATTTACAATATTCTCAGAACCTGCGCCTGTGTTATCGCGCATAAAAGTAAATTTCTGAAAAGTATATCGATCTGCAAATCCTAAAATAATTGTACTATCTGTATCAAATTCAATATCTGTTAGCATTGGAGTTGGTCGACAATTAGTTGCTACATCATCATAAGTATCTATCCATGGATTCCATGTCGTACAAACATTATCTACAGCACCTCCTTTGGTATAGTCTAATGAAAAACTGGGAACAGCATCAGACCAAACCCCCGTGTTAAAATCATAAACCACCACCTTTGCTGAAAGGTCAACAGCCGTACCACCATTTTCCGCAGTACAAACCATTCCGATATATAATTTTTCTCTTCGATATTCTAAAGCAAATGGACGACTGACGCCATTAGTACAGCTTACTGCTGGAATAGCAGGTAAAGTGCTAACATCTGAGATGGTCGGTAGTGTTCCGTTTTGATTATAGTTTGTGAGATTCAACACTACAATAGATCTTTCAAAAAGGTTAACGGCAAACAAGGTGTTTCCGTCATCCGTCAATTCAATATCTCCAAGTCCTAATTTTCCTGGTGCATCAAACATCAAGGAATCCGCATCTGCATTTTCCCAGTCGGCATCAAGGGTTCTGACTGGTTCCGTTCCTAAGTTAATACCAAATCCTGCTATGTTAGCAAAGGTAGAAACGATGGGAGCAGAGCCTGAATAATCAATTCTATAAATCCCTCCAATGCCGGCAGGACCTAAACCTACATGACGTTTCATTACAGCAGTATAAAAAGCCTGTTGATTGTATCCATTATAAGCAGCTCCCCAAACGGCTCCCACTTCAGACATAATAGCGTCGTGTGTTGGAGCGGTTGCGTCACCAGTTTGGTCATATGGGAAGGAAACAATCGCATCTAATGCCCCTGCTGTTCCACCTCCGTTGGGATCACCATTTACGAAACAGGAAGTCGTTACATTAGGTACCATTTGACAATACTCGTCTGGATAATATAGTCCCAAACGAGCGTCACAAGCGGAAGCCGTATAAACTTGTACATCTGTATTTATAGTATTACCGGGACTTATTTCAAGCCATCGGTCATCCCAACTGTATTCTACCCTTATAGGGTAAAGTGCTGGAGTGAGTGACCAGTTTCCATTGCTATCGGTTGTATCGATCAATACATCACCATGTGCATCTACCACTGTAACAATGATTCCGGGATGCCCCTTTTCGTTAGTATTCAAAGTCCCGTATACATTGGCTGTACTGGCATCAGCTGCTGGTACATCCTGAAAAACGGTACCTCCAATATCTCCTGTAGTGCACTGCGCATACATATTGCCATGTATAGCAAAGCCAAGAAAGACCATGAAAATACTGTTGAGAATAAGGGGTTTGAAATGTTGAGTTGCTTGAACGTTCATAAGTACTGCTTTGTCAATCAATTATTGTCTTTTAGCTTACTAGATCTACATATGAAGCACATACGAAGATCAGAATAAGCCAAAAGGATTTGGATTATTGGACTTGGTTTGGTGAAATCATGGTGTGGAAGCTCCTTAATTCATGCTAAACTCTATGTTCTAAGAAGCCGAATGGTTTGTAAGCTGTA
>CAZDTI010000605.1:0-4613 GCA_964508085.1 uncultured Saprospiraceae bacterium
AAGAGATAGAAATCATCCTAGTATTTTTATGTGGAGCATTGGAAATGAAATTGACCAAATGCATGAGGAATCAGGAATCGAAATTGCCAAAAGATTATCTGAAATAATTCATCAATTGGATAGCCGTCCTGTCACCTGTGGTGTCAATGGTTATGGTTGGGGAGCATGGCCTCACGAACCAGCCGTTGCAGAAATAGACATTCCAGGTTACAACTATGCATGGGGAGAAAATTATGATAAGGAACACCAAAATTTTCCTAAGCGAATAATGATTTCTACAGAGCATACTTCTGCTCAAGCCATAAGCAATAGAGGTGAATACTATCCTTTTAAAAATGTATCCGCTACCTACCAAATGGATTTACCCATCGAACATCCCGATACTAAAAAATTCTTAGACAACCGACTGGCATATGAAAAAGGAAAAAAAGCATGGCTAGCCGTAAAAGAAAGACCTTACATCATGGGGCATTTCATTTGGACAGGATGGGATTATCTCGGAGAAGTTATTCCTTATTCCTGGCCTGCTCGCTCGTCTTCTTTTGGAGTAGTGGATCTGGCTGGTTTTCCAAAAGATGGTTTTTATTATTATCAATCGCAATGGACTGAAGAGCCCATGATTCATATTTTTCCTCACTGGAACTGGGAAGGTCACGAGGGCGAAAGCATTGACATTCAAGTTTTTACAAACGTTGACGAAGTCGAATTATTAATCAATGGAAAATCTCTAGGCCGTCAAAACAACGATCCAAACGCTATAAAAACGCTAAGCTACAAAACAACTTATACCCCTGGAGAACTCAAAGCAATAGGGTATAAAAACGGAAAACCAACCGTCGAAAAAGTTATTACAACAGCTGGCACGACCAGTCAATTGGATTTAAAAGTAGCAGATCAAAGTGAAATCATTTACGTCGAAGTTACTGCGCTGGATAAGGATAAAATTTTTAATCCCATCGCTGATGAACTCATTAATTTTGAAGTTGAAAATGCAGAAATTTTAGGGGTTGGAAATGGGAATAACAAAAGTCATGAACCCTTCGTTGCTCCGCATCGAAAACTATATCATGGCAAATGTTTAGTGATCTTAAAAAAGAAAAACGAATCAAAACCAGCTTTTTTAATTGCTAAAATTAAAAATGGAATTACTGCTAAAGTAAGTTTTTAAAAGTAATTTATTGAGCAAGAAGCGTTTACTAAACTTCCAAAGATTCGTAAACGTGGCCAACGTAACTAAACCAAATTTCGCATGAATTCAGTTCGAAGCAATTTCTACATTTTTCTACTTCTAGGAGTATTCCTATTCATAAGTTGTTTTCAAAAACAAGCCAAGAAATCTCTTTCGGAAAATCCCACGACAGACCAATGGATTAATTTGGAGGAAGATGAAAATTATACGGCTAGACATGAATGCTCTTTCGTACAAGCGGGAAACCATTTTGTTATGTTTGGAGGGCGAGAGCAATCTCGGCAACTGGACATGTATGACTTTAAGAAAAACGCCTGGACCATCGGTGGAAAAGCACCAAAGGAATTTAATCATTTTCAAGCTACTTTTTATGAAGGATTTATTTGGGTGATTGGTGCATTTAAAACTAATGATTTTCCAAAAGAAATTCCAGCAGAAAATGTTTGGCTCTACTTCACTCCTACTCAACAATGGATCAAAGGGCCTGAGATTCCCGAAGGTCGGCGAAGAGGTGGTGCAGGTCTAGTCGTCCATGATGATAAATTTTATGTATTGGGTGGGAATACCATTGGACATGATGGCGGATATGTTAGTTGGTTCGACGAGTACGACCCCTATCAAAATATTTGGACTCCATTGGAAGATGCTTCTGAAGCTCGAGATCATTTTCATGCAAGTATTATGGACAATCTTTTGTATGCTGCTGGAGGTCGAAAGTCTGGCGGTGAAGGAGGATTTTTTGCACCCCTGGTTCAGCCAGTTGATGTTTATGATTTTAAATCAAAAAAATGGTCACTGCTCCCCAATCCATTACCTACACCGAGAGCTGCTCCTGGAGTTGCTGTTTTTCAAAATGAACTTTTTGTCATGGGAGGGGAAGGCTCAGAACCTATGGGAAACCCCGCTTTTAAATTGGTAGAAGCCTATAATCCTTCTACCAAAAACTGGTCTCGGAAAGCGGATATGAATCATCCTCGACATGGCACTCAAGCTATCGTTTCGGGGGAAGGAATTTTCATTGCAAGCGGTTCGCCTGTGGTGGCTGGGGGAAGACAACATAACATGGAGGTGTATAACAAGAATACTCCGAAAGGATTCTCTGTAAAAAACTCCACGCTTGAAGCACCCAAAGAAATTTCTTTTAAAAAAGGATTAACTCAAAAAATGGTCTTAAGCAATAAAGGGGGCAACACGGGATGTTTTGTTTCTACTGCAAAAATAAAGGGCAAGGCAAAAGAGAATTTTAAACTTTTGGATAAGTCTGAATTCAAATTGATAAAATCAAATGGTCAGTTGGAAATAAGCATTCAACAATTAAAACCAACCATTGAAAATGCACAATTGGAAATCATTTATAATGGAAATCAGAAATTAGAGATTTCTTTGAGAGGGAAAAGGTTCTAGGTCAAATGTATTTTTGATCAAAGGGTCGATGAGGGGATTAGGTGGATAGGTAGATGGGCTTCCTTCTAACTTGTCCGCCTTTAGGGCTGTAAAGCTATATTAATCCTATTTTTTAACTGTAAAGTTATTTTGAGACGATATACTGCGAAAGAAGGAAAACCCATCTACCCATCCACCCATCCACCTATCTCCCCACCATAAACAACCAAGAGCCTTCCAACTTCTAAACTGGGTAAAGAGCCAAAAGAAACACTTATTTCAACTCCAATTGTTCCACCTCTTGAAAATCCGCCCCTCTTATTTTTTCAAAGGCAGCAATCATTTCTTTCAGTTTTGTGGGGTTAGAAGTCGCAAGGTTATTCTGTTGACCAATGTCTTCTGCCAAATTATACAAACCATATTCTTCTAAATTTCCTAATTCGATATTTACTTTTTTATTGATTGCCGGGCCATCATAGGGAGGAATGAGCACCCAATTTCCTTTTCGTAAAGCAGTACGAGTAGTTGCTTCTAAGATGACTTCCTTGCGGCCTTTTTGATCTTGCCCCATCAAAAGAGGGAGTAGATTTTCGCTATCCTCTCCTGTACTTTCACTTCCTACCAAGGTAGCCAAAGAATTATACAAATCAATTTGCGACACAATTGCATCTGACTGCCCAGCTGTGATTTTACCTTTCCAATAAGTAATAAAAGGGACTCGAGTTCCTGCTTCAAACAAGCTATACTTTCCTCCCCGTAAAGGTCCTGTTGCTTGATGCTTTCCATTTTTTTCAACGGCATCATCATAGTAGCCGTCATTGAGTACGGGGCCATTATCACTTGAAATAATCACTAAAGTATTTTCCAATAATCCTTCTGATTCTAAAGTTTTTATAAATTCACCGATACACCAATCCGCTTCTACAATCACATCTCCTCTCGGCCCCAGACCAGAGCTACCTACAAATCTTTCGTGCGGTGTACGAGGTACATGAGGTTGTTGGAGAGTGTAAAAAAGGAAAAAAGGTTGATCCTTATGGTGAGTAACATAATGCTGCGCTCGAACTAAAAAGGTATCCGCCATATTTTCATCTATCCATCGAGCAGACTCTCCTCCTTTCATATACCCAATCCGAGGGATACCATTGACAATGCTTGAATTGTGTCCATGATGCCATTTCATTTTCAACAATTCGGGGTTATCTTTACCGGTAGGCTCTCCTGTAAAATTATTGTTATAATCTACTTCAATAGGATCAGCAGGATCCAGATGCATCACCTTTCCATTTTCGATGTAAACCGTTGGAACCCGATCTTGGGTGGCTGCCAGAATGTAGGAATAGTCAAAACCAACCTCGTTAGGTCCTGGTGCGATTTTTTGATTCCAATCAACTTTACCTGTTCCCAATCCCAAATGCCACTTGCCTACGATCCCCGTATGATACCCTTTTTCTTTTAGCATTTTAGGAATGGTGTTTTCTGAGGTGCTAATCAAAAGTGGAGCGGTACCCGGAAGAATTTTTGCTTTTTTATTTCGCCAAGGATAGCGCCCCGTCAGCAGCGCATACCGACTTGGCGAACAAGTGGCAGAGGAGGCATAACCATTGGTAAATAATCGACCTTCTTTTGCCAAGCGATCAATATTGGGGGTTTTAAGTCCAATAGCACCATAGGCACTTACATCCCCGTAGCCGAGATCATCTGCATAGATAATTACGATGTTCGGCAAATCAGTCGATGATTTTTCCGTTGATTTTTTTTGTTCCGGGGAGTTGCAACTTAAAAGCAAAGAAAGAAAAAATAGAAGATTTAGGCTTTTCATAATTATTGGTTTATTGGATTTTAAGTTCTAAGTCAGAGAAAGGGATAGAGATAGGGAATTTGTTTTTAAATGGAGATGAGGTGTGATTAGGTGGATGGGTAGATGGGTGGATAAGTGGATGGGCTTCCTTCTAATGTAAAGAACTGCGAACCAGCCCGACCGAAGTGTCTTGCGACATAATGTTGTGCCCTAATAAACCGCCAAAAAGTTGTGACCGCT
>CAZDTI010000606.1:0-4610 GCA_964508085.1 uncultured Saprospiraceae bacterium
GAGCCTCAAAAAAGTTTTCGGCCTGGACTTTCCTTTGGGCGGGCTTTTGTTTTTTGACCCTACGTTTGATTCTAAGTGATTTATTTTTCATGGTTTGTTTTTTTCGTATTTAAAATTCTTACGTTTTCGGAAAACTTATTTCTGAATTTAATTTTTTCAAGATTGCGACCAAGGGATATCATATCATTTAATATTACATTATCTAACAAATTTTTATATTCCTTATTGACAAATAAATATTGCCAATTATAAATTGACATATATTCAATTAAACCATTGATGTAACCGGCAAAATCTAGGTCGAGCTTCAATAATTGGCCATTTCTATCCAACATCCATATATCGCTAACATCCGTTGATTCAAAAGTAACTGCGTAAATATTTATTCCATCTCCAGCAAACGGATGGCTATCTATGAGGTATACATGTTCTAATACACTCTCAAAAGAAATTGTGCTAAAAAGAACCATGCTCTCATTCTCAATTCGTTCGGATGAAGTAACCTCCTGAAGATGAAATTCACCACCTAGCATTAATTCGTCTTCAATTTTGAATGTCCATCTAAAAATATTGTCATTCAACATTTTAAAAGATTCCAAATCCCTAGACAATTTCTCAAATCTTTCTAAGAAACCTTGAGGATAATAATCCATTGCCCAAACCTCCTCAACTGAAATTTGAATATTGGGATTTGCTTTAAGTTCCTTAAGCCTTGATTTAAAATTATCGATCATGACACTTAATTAATTGTATATGTAATATTTACTTGACTTACTAGGCTGCTAAGTTGACTGGCAAAACCAACAATTGGGACGGTTCTATTTGCATAAGATGCTCGCAGTCTTGATTCCATATTATTAACATTTGTAAAATTACTGGAGTCCCTAACTCGAACAAGAAAAGCTGCAAAAGGTCTATCAAGTCCTGGGGCTTTGTTTACAATTCTTCTCCATTCTAAATCATTAATATCGTCTAAGACAGTTCCAGTAAAGTCAGGAATATCTGGGGAAATTGAGTCCGTATGTCCAACAGGCTGGCCATTTACCGATGCTCCTATGGCCTTCTCTTCCCAAACACCAGAAGTTGTATTAAGCTCATATGGTCCGTATTCCATTTTGACATAGTTGGCGTAATCTCGGTTAGGAGTCCCATGGTATCCGATTTCGACATTATACCAAATTACTTGATTATTTCTAATGTCTGTGGCAGCATTTCTTTCTACACTATTGAAAAACCTTGTATTATCTTCTCTTCTCGCTGGTGTAAGATTGGAATCTAGAGCAGGACCACCAAGTCCAATATCCGCTAGTAAATGCATCTTTACCCAAGCTGCCTGATTTGATAATCCAGCCGAGACAATTCTAGGCCATCCTTGTAGAGTAGCTCCATTGTTGGTGCCCGCAGCGGAACCTCCTGAAGTTCTACCATGTTTAAGATAATGGACTTTGAAACCTGATGCTTTAACCCCATTGGTAAATGATGGTTTCAATAATGGAGGAGGTTCTGTGGCATTCGCCATAGGCATTAGGATTCCTATTTTAGGCGCAATAGTATCCAACTTCGAATTTAGAGATACATTGTCTGCTTGCGCCGTACTTGAATTCGGATTTTTCAACCTTTGCTTTAAGGTATTTATTTCTCTGTTTTCCGTTTCAACCTGATCGAATGTTGCTTGATGTTGTTGATTTGCTGGTTTACTAACCTCAGATCGAACTACCCTCAGCAATCCGGTGACTGTAGTGGGATTAGACGCCACCATTAATTCCGCATTCTCGGCTGTTCCCGAAAAATATAGGCTGTGTGACGAACCATCTTGGGCGTTGAATCGTTTTCTTAGTCCAAGCCAACCCATAACTGCATCTCGTGCAGCTCCGAGTGCCTCCCTACCACGGTCCACGACTCCTTCCCCAAACTCAATAACCCGCAAAACACCATCAATAATTGGCCGACCCATGCGCAGAGCTTTCTCCACCAACCAATCAATACCTTCGGTTATCTTCTCTCGAATACTTTGAATTATTTCAGCCAACCTCCTACCAATGCCACCCAGACCTACCTGATTAGCCAAGAAACCAATTAAAACTGGGATACCTCGTGCCATGGCACCCTCCAAGAAATTAGCAGCTGTACTGACGTTTCCTGCTGCAATTTCCGCGATACCATTGACAAAAGAATTCAGAATTTCAAGCATAGCCCGTAACTGCTCAATAAAGGATTGAATAGCCCTGTAAATGGCAATTACACTATTGATTACTGCCATTATTCCAGTTGGGTCGAGCATGCTCAATAGCTTAGTTGTTACCGACGCTATGATACGTGTCATTATCCAGTTTTTAGCCGCATCGAGAACCATGTTCCATAATTCGCTCAGTTTTTCTTGTACATATTCCCAGATGGCAATAGGCCCTCTTTCAATGACATCTTTGATAAAGGTCCATATTCCAGTAAGTTTGTCAATAGCACCCCTTATTTTTGCCACTTTTTCTGCTCCAATTTGTTCCGTTAGCTTTAACCAGACCCTTTCCATAATTCGATCGACACTAATACCCAGGATTTGCATAATGAGGTTCAAGATGCTCTTGAAGCTCAAATCGGGAGGCATTTGAATACCCAATTCACCCAAAGAACCAAACAACCAAGTCGCTAGACCACTCATGAGGTGTGTGAGGATGTTATCAAAGAATTGGGTAAAGCCCTGTTTTATTCCTCTTAAAATGTTTTTGAGGAAGCCTATAGGATCTCGTTTGATGTTTCCAAAGGCTTCTAAGGAACGTTGTATAATATTGTTGACAGTTTCAAAGGGAAAGTTCATAGCAATCAACAAAATCTCCACCACGATTTGAACAATGGTAATGACAAAACGCACTAGCCTAATTACAGGATCACCGAAGGTTGCAACTATTCTCGCAAATACGCCGAAAGGATTCAAGAAATCATTCCAATCCAATGATTCCCATAAGCTGGTAAATAGACCAATGACATAGGCCCAGGTAAAGTTGAGCTGATTAACCGCTCTTGTAACTTTCTGGGTCATTTGATCGATTTTTCCACTCTCTTTAAGTTGTTGGAATTGAGCTTCCCCGCCCTCCATGAGACTAAAGAAACCATGAATCATATTTTCTGTATTTCTGCGAACAATAGCTCCAGTAAATGGGTCCTTACCTATGAGCACTGTAATGAGGAAATAGCCTCTTGTCTCCTTGGCATAAGCGCTGAGGCGCGATAATAAGGCTTCCCTAAGAATACCGACCAATATGACCATAGCATCTGTAAAGAAGGCGATAATCCTATTAATTGGCGTGAGAAAGGCTTGTGCAATCCTTGTAAAAGTTTCTATAGGAGTAAACAGCGAATCGAAAGTGATGAGATCCCAGATGGTAGTGAATATGTTACCTACATCGCTGACCAAATCTTGAACCAAACCTATACTACGATCAATCCACTCAACACATTTCCCAAAGATGCCGTTCTCTAGCATCTGGGCCTTAATCTGGGCGCCACGTTCACCAAGAACTTTCAATGATGCATTTAAAATGTTGGTACCGTTGAACGCTACCTGCTCACCCGAAATGGGATCTTCGCCCAAGAGCAGCACCAAAAGATCGTAAGCATCGGGGAAGTATTCTTTTACAAAGGTAACCAGGGTACTAATCGCAATATCTTTCACCATTGTTAGGAAATCACCTCCAACCTCGGCCACAAAGTCGACAATATCGGTTACAATGGACTGAAACAGGTTGGCCACATCACTCATAACCCGTTCAGGGTTACCCGCATCTTCAATGCTCAGCCTGTTCCAGAAGTTTTCGAACCTAGACTCTACGGAGGCAATTAGTGCTGAAAAGCGTTTTACCGAATCGAACAACCAATTGGCCACTGGATTAATTGCTTCGAAATATTCCAATACCCATTTGACCATACTACCTCCGATAGGTATAATATCGAGCACGGCATCCAATAGTGTCAAGGGGGTTTTATCTACTCCTCTTCCAGTAATTGGATCATATCCTAAAATGTAACTCAATAAGGTATAGCCCGGAATCTCTACAACAAAGTCCCGTACCTTGTCTAGAAGCCAATTTTTGGCTGCATCAAGACCCTCTTCAATAAGTTCGGCTACGTCCGAGGCCAACCCAGAAACTGCGTTCCAGGCATCGCCCAACCAACCTCCTTGAATCATGGCACCGGGCGATTTGTTCCTTACCTGCCTTGCTAGTTTGCCCTCTGCTTTGGCTTGAATATCTGCTGGAGAATCTTCCGTTTCATAATGCAATCCGTTGGAGGCAAACCCGCCAGGACTACCAATTTCAGATCGTTGTATGTTTTCTTCTTTTTCCTTTTCCTGACCGTTCGATTTTGACTGAAGGATCTCTTCCTTTTCTTCATTTTGACCTGTCTCTCTTTTGGTTTGCAGTTTTTCTTCCTCCTCCTTGGCTTGAATTTCTTCCTCCTCGCTTTCGCTTTGAGCTTTGCGACTCACATTATATTTCAACTTACGCAATTCTTTAAATGTCTTGGGCTCCGTGTCTTCATCGCCATGTTCAGGATCTCTTAAGTTTCCGGTTTTCGCAACAAGCGGATTAAAGAAAGCGTGCCAATTACTTAGGTCA
>CAZDTI010000607.1:0-4604 GCA_964508085.1 uncultured Saprospiraceae bacterium
CTTCACCGGATGAGTATAGTCCGAATTGGAAAGAGGTGCATGAGATTGAATTGCGGACGCAACCGATGCCGGAGGAGAATTTTACTAAGGATTCTATTTATGCCTTGAATATGTTTAAGCTGAAAAAGATCAATAAAACGCTTGCTGCAAATCAGGATCGAATTAAAACGGCACATGAAAATGACGAGATTGACTTAGTGATGAAATATCTGAGGGTGCAGAATAAGTTGTTGGCATTCCGGTCTGATTTGGCGAAATTGACAAATACAGTGATTGTGAAATAATTTCTTCAAATAGTCTTACCTCTTCTTTGATTCTGAGAAAACCAGTTCCTCTGTCGTGTGCGGGCGGGTTTATGCCGAGCTAAATATACTGAGGAATCTATTTCCTTTTTATAGAGCAATATTTCTCGATTCCGCTGTGCTCCACTCGAAATACAAAAAGGGAAGGCGTCTCCTGATCCTTCGATTCGCTACGCTCACTCAGGATGACAGGAGACACTTTTCATTTCCTATTCATTCAACTCAGGTTAACCTAGCTAATTATTTAAACCTTTAACAAACTGTCTATCAACACCTTATATTATTTACTGAAATTTATTTATAAATAAATTAGCTTTTCTAAATAAAACACCCTTATATTTGTCAAGTACGTTTAAGTACACAAGAAGAATATTAGTTTAATTACTCAAGTATACATTATTGTCTCTGTCTATATTATTATTGGACAGAACTAAGGTGGTATATTTAGTATATTTCAAAATATAATTAAACCCATCTTTTTAAATAAAGATGGCTTTTTTCTTTTCAATTACTTAGTAAGTTTAATTCATAACAAATGAATTTCAACAGCAACATTATTATTATCGTCGTCATTATTATTCCTTTATCCATGTGGTGAGACTGGTAACGATTTGTCGTTGATAAAAGCCCTTCTCACCTGGTGAGAAGGGCTTTTTTGTTTTGTGTTATATCAAAAACTCAATTAAAAATGTCCTTAAATAAATATTCGAAAATTTTAACTCAGAATAGTAGCCAACCAGCAGCTCAAGCTATGCTATACGGAATAGGCCTAACAGACGAAGATTTTCAAAAGCCTTTCATCGGCATCGGTAGCACTGGATATGAGGGAAATACTTGCAACATGCATTTGAATGATCTGGCGAAGCTGGTTAAAAATAGTATTCAAGCAGCCAATGGCGTTGGATTGATTTTTAATACCATAGGAATTTCAGATGGAATGGCCATGGGGACCCCTGGCATGCGCTACTCCCTTCCCTCCCGAGATTTGATTGCGGATTCAATGGAGTCTGTGGTAGAAGGATTCAGTTACGATGGTTTAGTGACCGTAGTGGGTTGCGACAAAAATATGCCAGGCGCTTTGATGGCCATGCTCCGCTTGAATCGCCCTTCGATTTTGCTCTACGGGGGAAGTATTGCTTCGGGAAAATGGAAAGACAAAAAATTGGACATTGTATCTGCCTTCGAGGCTTGGGGAGAAAAAGTTGCCGGAACCATTGAACCAGCCGAATATAAAAAAGTGATTCAACACTCTTGTCCCGGCGCTGGCGCCTGCGGCGGCATGTACACCGCAAACACGATGGCTTCCGCCATTGAAGCAATGGGACTCAGCCTTCCTTACAACGCTTCAAACCCCGCGATGAGCGATGAAAAAAAGACAGAATGTGGTTTCATTGGCGAATATCTAATCAATCTGTTAGAAAAAGATTTAAAACCGCGTGACATTCTCAACCAAAAAGCAATGGAAAACGCGGTTCGAGTGATAGCAGCTCTAGGAGGTTCCACAAATGCTGTTCTCCATTTCCTCGCTATAGCTGACGCCGCTGAACTCCCCTTCTCCCTCCAAGATTTTCAAAACATTTGTAACGATACTCCCTTTCTAGCTGATTTAAAACCCAGCGGTAAATTCCTAATGGAAGATGTCCACCGAATCGGAGGAACACCTGCTGTGATGAAGTATTTACTCAGTGAAGGCATGCTACATGGAGATTGTATGACTGTTACCGGTAAAACGATGGCGGAAAATCTAGACACTTTGCCTCCTTTGCTAAAGGACCAAAAAGTAATCCACCCCGTTTCTAAGCCCATAAAGAATAGTGGTCACATTAGGATTCTAAAAGGAAACTTAGCAGAGGAAGGAGCCGTTGCAAAGATAACAGGAAAGGAAGGAGTCCATTTTACCGGTCCTGCACGGGTTTATAATAGTGAATATGCAGCCAACGATGGTATTTCAAAAGGAGAAGTTCAACCGGGAGAAGTCATTGTTATCCGATACGAAGGACCCAAAGGCGGACCGGGGATGCCAGAGATGTTAAAACCAACAGCCGCAATTATGGGAGCCGGACTAGGACAATCTGTCGCATTGATTACTGATGGAAGGTTCTCTGGTGGAACCCATGGCTTTGTGGTAGGGCACATTACTCCTGAAGCGCAGGTGGGCGGCACTATTGCATTGGTAGAAACGGGGGATCTAATACGGATAGATGCAGAAAGCAATACCATCAATTTAGAAATATCTACAGAAGAATTGGACAATAGAAAAAGCAAATGGAAAGCTCCTGAATTGAAAGTTAAACGAGGTGTACTTTTCAAATATGCAAAATCTGTTTCAAATGCTTCTGAAGGATGTGTAACCGATAAATAAAGGTAGATGGGGTTGATAAGGAAATGAGGTAGATGAGGTTTCCCGCTTGCGTAAAATATACGTATTAAGTAAAAACCTCATCTACCCCATCCACCCCATCGACCTCATCCACCATTTAAAAAATAAAAAAAATCCAACCATTATGAGTAGTCAATCCGCTGGCCAACAACAGGCTCCAAAAGCAAACAATCAGAAAATCAGTGGCGCAGAAGCCGTTGTAAAATGCTTGTTATCCGAAGATGTAGATCTTATCTTTGGTTACCCAGGAGGTGCTATAATGCCAGTCTACGATGCTTTGTTCAAATACCAAGACAAGTTACATCATATCCTTACTCGACATGAACAAGGCGCTACTCATGCCGCACAAGGTTATGCCCGAGCAAGCGGAAGAGTCGGGGTTTGCATGGCTACCTCCGGACCAGGAGCGACCAATTTAATAACCGGAATTGCAGATGCTCAAATTGACTCTACACCAATGGTTTGTATTACTGGGCAAGTTCCTCATCATCTTTTGGGAACCGATGCCTTTCAAGAGACGGATATCATTAGTATTTCCATGCCCATTACGAAGTGGAGCTTCCAAGTAACATCTGCCAGCGAAATTCCAGCCGCCTTAGCTAAAGCTTTTTATATTGCTAGAAGTGGTAGACCTGGTCCTGTTTTAATAGATATAACAAAGAACGCACAAATTGAACTACTGGAATTTCAATATCAAAAATGTAATGAAATACGCTCTTATGTGCCACAACCTAAGGTTTCAGTTCCAGCTGTCAATGAGGCTGCTCAACTTATCAATAATGCAAAACGGCCTTACATTCTCTTTGGCCAAGGCGTATTGTTATCCAAAGCAGAAGCAGAATTAAAGGAATTGGTTGAAAAAGCAGGCATCCCTGCGGCTTGGACCATCATGGGACTTTCCGCCATGCCCACCGATCATCCCCTGAACGTTGGAATGTTAGGTATGCATGGGAACTATGGTCCAAATTTACTGACTAATGAATGCGATGTATTAATTGCCATCGGTATGCGTTTCGATGATCGAGTGACGGGGGATTTAAGCAAGTATGCTAAACAAGCCAAAGTTATTCATTTAGAAATTGATCAATCCGAAATTGATAAAAATGTAAAAACCACGGTGGCTCTTGTTGGAGATGCTAAAAAGACACTTCAAGAATTAATTCCTCTCGTCCAAAATAATACTCATCCAGAATGGGTAGAACGATTTAAAACTTGTGCACAAAAGGAACAGCAAAAAGTCATTCAAAAAGAGTTAAACCCGACAACCTCCGTGTTAAGTATGGGAGAAGTCCTTAACGAACTTAACGTATTAACAAAGGGGGATGCCATCATAGTGACAGATGTCGGACAACACCAAATGGCCGCAAGCCGCTATAGCTATTTCAATTCTTCTAACAATTTCATTACATCCGGCGGATTAGGAACAATGGGTTTCTGTTTACCGGCAGCAATCGGTGCTAAAATCGCTTGCCCGGAGAAAGAAGTCATCGCTGTTATTGGCGATGGTGGTTTTCAGATGACTATTCAAGAACTGGGAACCATTTTCCAATATCAGGTTAATGTGAAAATTTTGATACTAAACAATGAATTCCTAGGTATGGTCAGACAATGGCAGGAAATGTTCTTTGAAAGTCGCTATGCCTCTACCGAAATGATTAATCCTGATTTTCAAACCATTGCGAAAGGCTATCACATCAGTACCAACAAAATTGACAAACGAAAAGATTTAAAAAGCGCACTTAGCGATATGATGAACCACAATGGTTCCTACTTATTAGAGGTTATGGTTGGAAAAGAGAACAATGTGTTCCCGATGGTTCCGAGCGGGGCTTCTGTCGCAGAAGTTATCTTGGAAGCGAGCGAACTGGGGAAGTAATCAAATAGAAGATTTCTTTAATTATCAATTTTCAATTGCAAAAATT
>CAZDTI010000608.1:0-4581 GCA_964508085.1 uncultured Saprospiraceae bacterium
GAGCCGGAAACACTACAGTAAATACTTTAATCCGTTGGTGTGGGTTTGAGCGGGTCAGGGCTGCCGGCAGCGCCAATGACTGCTGAAGATGCGTGCGGTGGATTCGAGGCAGGAAAAGCGCCTGCAGCCCTGACACGCCGCGTTGGGAAAAGCGTTGAAGAGTTGCGTTGGCAAATCTAGGACATGCGGCGTAACGTAGTAGCTGATGTAGGCCTCTCCCGCGCGATGGCCATCCTAATTGCTCCAGAACATTTTAAACCAGAACAAAATTCAATTCTTTGGCGGACAGATTTTGGGCGCTGCTGTGCGGGATGTTGGAGGCGATTGCGGACAGCTTGTAGCGTGGTGCTACTGGTTGTAGATGGGATTGGTGAGAATGGTCCAGGAGCGCTCGCTACCTGCTGGTGCAGAGGGTTGAGGAATTGACAAAACAGCTGTGCCGAGCTTAGGGAGCAAGGGCCTTGGCGAATGGATGGCGCGCTGCGAGGCTCTTGCGTACGGGCTATTGAGGGACTTATTTTCTTGGGTTGGAATCTTCCTTTGGTGGGATGGGTTTGGGCGCTGCTGCGGGCTTAGATTGAGGTGTGGGCCGACAGCTGGTGGCGGGTTGCTACTGGTTGTAGAGTGGATTGGTGGGGTTTGCTCCAGGAGCGCCCGACAGCAGCTGGCTCGGGTGGCTGAGGGGATGGAAAGCAGCTGCGCCGGAGGGAAGGAGCAAGGGCTGTGCAGGTTGGATGGAGTAAGGGCAGCTCTTACGAATGGGCTGGTGCCTTTTTTAATGTAATTATTGATCTGATGTTATGATGAAAAATGCTACTTTAGTGGTCGCATAAGCAATATTTACGCAATTGGGAAGGTGGGATTTTGATATCGAGGTATTCGCTGTAAGCTATATAAAAGAATAAAAACCTAATTTCAAATAGAAATTTGATGACAAAAAAAGAAATATGTAACAAGATAAATAGCTCTTATTTGAAATTAGATGAGCGAAAATATGAAGGTAAATTCGATGAAATAGAAATCAAAATTCCTGTTTATAAATCAAGCTTAAAAAAGAGATTAATTTCAATATTAGCTTTCTTTCTGAAAGATGTTTATTATTCAAAAGTAGAATCAAAAAAAATTTCAAGAATAGATTTTTCAGAATACATAAAACCAGATGATTGGATAGTTTACAAAGAAAACAAAAATGGTATCCCTCTAATGGCAATTCCCAAATATGTCTCAAATCATAAAAATTGTTGGAAGATAAGTCTAACAGCAGAATTTTATAAAGAGGATTTAAGATATGGTGTGAAGCCAAAAACGATTTTTAAACACTTGCCAGTAATTGGACTTGGACCAATTATTTGGGGAAAGAAATCCAATAAAAAATATCAATTAGGAAGTGGACATTGGGCCTATCACGATGTAATAGAAGAATACGATAAATTCGTGAATAACGGAAAGTCAGAATTCGAATGGAAACAACTTGAAATAGAAATCGAATAAAAAAGAAGCCAGCAGTGAACCATGCTGCATCAGCGTTCATTGGCAGCAAAAGCTGCCACAGCTGCGGATACTATACCGTTATTATCTAAAATAATCGAGACTAAAAAAACTATGGAGGTTTTAAAATTAAGCACGGTAATACTAAACTGTCTACATTATGAAAATGACGACGAACTAATACATCAAGTTTTCGTAAAAAGAAATGGAGGTAAGTTTGAACCAAATTCTGAAACTGTAATTTTAAAGCTAACAGATGATGAGGTGGAAATGAAAATTAAAGACTTATCTGAATCTAAATGCCCAGGTTTTGATTATTTTTTAGAGCTTGATATTCTACAAGACATGTATACCGAAATGAAGGAATCAAAAGATTACGCATCTGATGAAAAGAAAATAAAAAGAATAATCTATTATGCAGAATTTGATGCATAAGGCCATAGAAACTTACAACAGTGAAAGAATTAAAAGTCAATATACCTGAAGAATATTTTCAAACTATAGAATTCAAACAAGAAGAATTATTTGGAATTGCCATAATAAATAAAAGCCTTGTAAATTTTGAACCTAAAGAAGTTTTTAGCTGGCACTGTTCGATAATGGTACACTTTGAAGATTTAATTGATAATGGAATGCCATCAGTTTCAGACAGAGCTAAAGTTGAAAAATTTGAAGAATGGTTGGATGAAGAAATTAAAGGACAAGCCGAAATCAAACCAAATGCTTTATTTTTAGGGAGAATAACTTGGAATAAAACCCGTGAATTAATCTGGAGAGTTTATGAGTCTGAGAAAGTTAATAAATTACTCAAAGACTTAATTGATAACAACGATTATAATTTGCCATTTGACTATCGTATTGACCCTGACAAAAAATGGGAATTGGCAAAATGGCACTTAGATAATTGCAAATAAAAAAAGCACATACAAGCGACGATGACGAGATTACAAATCAAATCCTACTCCGTAAAACCATTGTTACAAACCATCACCAAACTCCAACTTCACCCCCTGACAAACCCCTCTAATCTCCTGATGACTCCAATCCCTTAAACGAGCATCCAAATAATTAGCAATCAAAGTAGAATTCAAATCTTCTGGAAAATGCTTTTTTAACTTTGAATATTTAACCCCCAATTTCTTCGCCACCGCTTTCCTAAACCGATGCCTCCGCTTAGCTTGCTTAACGGCAGCCCTGAATTCCATTTCGAATTTATACCCCTCTTTCAATCGCTCCTTAATATCTTCATACTCCAAATCCATCTCATACCAAAAATCTTCTTTTCTCTTTCTCAAAATCTTCAAATCTCGTTTTAATCGCTTTTTTAACTTCATAATTTTCAATTTCTATTATCACTAATTTTAAATACCCGTGGCATCGGTGGCATCCGTGGCACCCGATTAAAAAATTCCCCATTTCTCCTTTTATTACCTTTAAACTCCGCTAAATTCTCCAATTTCTCAATGCCATTTCTGATACAACCGATGCCACCGATGCCATTTCTAAAATGTGGATAACTTTCTCACCAACATAAAAGTGGCACCCGTGGCATCCGATTTCAAAAAATGGCATCGCCTTCTCCACAACACAATTACAGCTAAACACCTTTAAATTCCCTCTATTTCCATCAAAATCACCTAAAAAACAACCTCCAATGTCACCGATGCCACGGATGCCACCGATGCCACTACCCTTCTCCACTTTTCTCATACATCCCCGGCTCCTGACTCCTCGGTTGAATCAAATATCCAGACTTCATCAACAAGTGCAAATACCTTCCAACGGTCCTTTTGGGGATCTTCAACTCCGCTCCAATCTCAACAGCTTCTCTCTTTGAAAACCTCGGTGGCAATTTATCATACAACGATTGTTGCCTCACATTCTTAAATTGAAATGAACTCTTCCCCCACTTCGGCAAGCGATCAAACAAAAAAAACGCATGCTCCAAATAAGTTTTTACTAACAATAATGCTGCATCAAAATCATCATCCTTACAGACAACCACCTTCGACATATCTTGCTCATCATATTTCCGGATTGCAGAAAAGATCATCGCTATTCTAAACAACATCAAACCCGATCGCTTCACCAAACTAACAGCATCCTTACCAACCAACGAACTCGTTTCTTTCATCACTTCTCTAAACAATTCATTCAACACCTTCCACTGCTCTTTTTCCAAAGTAAACTCCATTGGATTCTTTTTCAAAAAAGTCACCATTCCCAAAACATAAACAGAGAGCTCCTCGAAAAACGATTGAAAATTCTCACTTCTTCCTTCCGGAGAAACATCCCGCCATTCCGCTTCTACTTCAAAAGCATAAAACAAAAACCTCGAAAACAAACCATCCTCCGCTGAAGGAATCAAACCAGTAACCTGACCTGGTGTTCCCGACAAAGCCACTGATAATTTCGGATGCTTAATTTCCAAAAACTCATTGTTCTGTTTACGGCTATACGAAATCGCCTCATGGTGATAAGCCTTCCTCATCAAATCGCTATAACCACCCCAATCCTGCTTCAACACATTCCCCAAAGTATCCGCCTCCGATTCAAACAAAACCCCATTATCATCATTTTGATGCAGATGCCGAACCAACATTGCCGAACTCGAATTCGCTGGAATAAACAAAGTTTTAAAAACCAATTCCTCCGGCTCCTTTGGCAACTCACTAACTTTCCCTTTCTTAAATTTCGCACTAGACAACTCAAATTCTAACATTGCTTTTTTATGTGCCTTCTCCGCCTTCCGATTCCCCTCCAATAATTTTTCATGGTAACTCATCCCCAGCATCTTAGAAAATTTCAAAGCTCCCTTTCCACTCGCAGACGGAGCAATCACAAAAACATACAAATTCGGATAACACCTATTTCCATCATAATTCCCAAATACATTTGGCATACAGCCACTCAACACACCAATGGCCCCAGTCAAAAAAACATCTCGTTCTCGCTTATCCTTAAAAATCGCACATCCCGTATTTAAGAATCCCGGCAACTTAGAAAACACTTCCAACGGAATTGGTGGTGGTGTATCCACCGGCAATTCCCTCGCTACTTTTTGCGCTATCTTCGGCTTCCAACTATACGCAC
>CAZDTI010000609.1:0-4572 GCA_964508085.1 uncultured Saprospiraceae bacterium
CAACATTATGTCGCAAGACACCGAAGTCAGGCGGGCGGGAGAAGGAGAACCCATCTACCTATCCACCCATCTACCCATCCACCCCTTAAATAACAAAGCCCCTATTTTTAAACACCAACTTAAATCAAAATCAATAATTATGAAAAAGATAAAATACATCCTTATACTATGCTTCTTTTATTCCCTAACAGGATTTTCGCAACTGACTGATGGTTCTATAGCACCAGATTTTACTGCCACAGACATCAATGGGCAAGAACATAATCTTTATGAATTATTGGATCAAGGGCATTCGGTCATCGTAGAATTTTTTGCGACTTGGTGCGAGCCTTGTTGGATACTTCATGAAGTAGGAAATATGAAAAACATTTATGAAGAACTGGGCCCTGATGGAAGTAATGAAGTGTACATTTTTGCGATTGAGTCAGATGGAACTACGACTATGAATGATTTGTATGGAACAGGTTCATCTACATTTGGAGATTTTATCACCGATACTCCTTATCCAATTATTGATGATGCTTCCATAGCAGACAATTACAACGTTGTGGGATTCCCTACCATTTATCATGTTTGTCCGGATCGTACAACAACTAATATTTTTAATGACCCTTTAACTCCCCAGTTTATCGGGTTGAGACATGATCTTTGTTCACAATTAGCGGGTGCAGACAACGCTTCTTTAACCGCTTATGAAGGGCCTGAGGGGGAAGTATGTGGGAATAAAACTTTTGAACCAACCGTTCGTTTTCAAAATCAAGGAATGAACGAAATCACCTCTGCTTCTATTAAGCTAAGCATTGGAGGTAACGATATTCAGACCGTTCAATTTAATGGTTCACTTGGGGGCTTTGATTTTGAAGACATCACCTTCGATGAAATTACAATAGACGATGATGTAACACTATTGTTTTCTATAGAGACTGTCAATAATAACGACGATATTTATCCAGATGCGAATGAAATAGATGTGGAGTTGCTTCCGGTAAATAGAGAAATTGAAACATTGCAATTGACATTCAATATGTTTACGGGTACTTGGGGGAGAACACTTTATGTGGTGCTTAGAGATATAGATGGTACGGTATACTTCGAGGCCGGGAATCCCGATATTGGTGCATCTGGTGGTGGTCAGGGTATCATTGATTTGTGGAGCAATCCGGAGCCTGATGCACTAGATTTTAATTCAATTGTAAATGCGAACATAACATTGCCAAGTGATGGATGTTACAAATTTGCAATCTATGATGATGAAGGAAATGGTTTTGACTGGGGAGAGAATGCCTACTATGAATTGAATACATTTGATGGTGAAGTCCTTGCATATGCAGATGGGGAAGATTGGAATAACTTCGCAGCGGTAGACCAAACGAGTTTTATTGTTAATACCGGAACGACAAATACAAATGATCTTGAAAAGGATATTAGCGAATTTGTAATTTCTCCTAATCCAGTATTACACGAAGGAAATGTCCAACTTAACCTGGGAAAAGAGGCACTCATTACCGTCCAAATTTCTAACACCTTAGGACAGCCGCTTCAATCCTTTCAACAACAATTTTCAAAAGGAGAAAATTCTTTTTCCTTCGACACTGCTAATCTTACTAGTAACATTTACATTTTGACTTTGATGGATGAACGGGGTAATTCCAGCACTAAAAAATTCGTAGTGCAGCAATAAAAATTCAAAACGAAGCTTGTCCTTCCTACCTTGTGGAGGAAGCATTTCTATCTGTCTATATTTACATATGGAGTATTATTAAAGTTAAGTAATGAGCGAGAGGTCAGCATCATTTTTTATTAGGGTTCTACTTCTCCTCTTTACTTTTTTGACGGTATATCACCATAGACAAGCCCCCTCTTGAATGATGATTTTTATTATTGCATGTTAGACACCATCTCAACTATTTGAGATGGTGTTTTTTTTTGCCTAAATCATTTTGGATCATTTCCTTCGTTTCAGGCAACCTTTCTGAAAAAATTGGTTATTAACAGTATTTCAACTTGGTTAAAACTGCAGTAGACACACCCATATCCAAAATAATACTTGATAATTTTCATACAAAATCTCTGGTCAGATTGTCTATTTATTTAACGTTCGCTTTAAAAAAAAACGATAGCCTAAATCAAAATTAGGCTCTAGGCTAATAATATTAGGAGTAAGGATGAGAGGAGTCAGTTCCCTTACGGTCGAAGGGAATAACACCTGATCCCCCCTCATCTAATATTAGTCTCCAAATGAAACCGCTTAAATCAAAAATTATGAAAAAGATAAAATACATTCTTATACTCTCCTTCTTTTATACTTTGACAGGATTTTCACAACTCCCTGATGGTTCCATAGCCCCAGACTTTACCGCTACAGACATCAATGGGCAAGAACATAATCTCTATGAATTATTGGAACAAGGGAAATCTGTCATCTTAGATTTTAGTGCTACCTGGTGTCAACCTTGTTGGGTCGTTCACAATTCAGGAGAATTAAAAAGTACTTATGAAGAGCTCGGCCCCGATGGAAGTGATGAAGTCTATGTTTTCTTTATCGAAGCAGATGAAGCAACGACCATGGCTGATTTGAATGGAACAGGCAATAACACATTGGGGGATTGGATCACAGGTACTCCTTATCCAATGATTGACGATCATAACATTGCAGATGATTATTATATTAATGCATATCCTACCATATACCATATCTGTCCGGATCGAAAAATAACGTCTCTATTTGGTGGTCCACTGACCCCTGGTTTTATTGGGTTAAAACAGGAGGAATGCCCACAATTAGTGGGTACGAACAATGCTTCTTTAACCGCTTATGAAGGCCCTCAAGGGGAAGTCTGTGGGAATAAAACTTTTGAATCAAGTGTTCGTTTTCGGAATTTAGGAATGAACGAAATCACCACTGCTTCCATAAAACTAAGCGTAGGAGGTAGCGAGATTCAGACAGTTCAATTCAACGGTTCAATGGAGGCCTTTGATACAGCAGAAGTCACCTTTGATGAAATTACAGTAGCGGATGATGCAACACTAGTATTCTCTATAGAAACCGTCAACAATAACGATGATATTTATACGGATGCTAATGAAATGAACATTGACTTGCTTCCGGTAACTACAGCAATTGAAACCTTCGAGTTGAAATTCAAAATGCTGACAGATCAACATGGGAGATTAAACTATGTGGTGCTTAGAGATAAAGATGGTACGGTATACTTCGATGCGGGGAATCCCGAAATTGGTATTTCAGGAGGCGGCAAGGAAATCATTAATTGGTTAACGCCTGCTCACCCCGACGCATTAGGAGCTTCTGAACTTATTCAAGAAACGATAACATTGCCAGTTGATGGATGCTATGAATTCGTAATTTATGATGATGCTGGAAATGGCTTTATTGGGCAAAGTGCTTACTTTGAATTAAAAACTGAAGACAATGAAATCCTTGCATTTGGAGATGTTGATGATTTGAACAATTTCGAAGCTGTAGACCTAACGAGTTTTATTGTTAATACCGGAACGACAAATACGGACGATTCGAAAAAGAATATTAGCCAATTTTCCATTTCTCCTAATCCGATAATGAACGAAGGAAATGTCCAACTTAATCTGGAAAAAGAAGCACTCATTTCGATCCAAATTGCTAACACCTTAGGTCAGCCGCTTCGATCCTTTCAACAACAGTTTTCAAAAGGAGAAAATTCTTTTTCCTTCGACACTGCTAACCTTTCTAACAACATTTACATTTTGACTTTGATGGATGAACGAGGGAATAGCAGTACTAAGAAATTTGTAGTGCAGAAATAAAAATTCACAGCGTGTTTCTATCTAATATCTGAAATGGGGTTTAACTAAAGTATTGAGTGAGAGGTCAGTATCATTTTTCAGGGTTCTGCTTCTCCTCTTTACTTTTTTAGAAATAGTTCGTCCGGCGACTTTGGAGTCTACGGGCGAATTCTATTTCCAGGCGAGCCTCCAATTATAACCTTGTTAGAGTAAATTCGCCCGTAGACTTTTAGGTCGCCAGACGAAGACCTACCGCGAAAACCGGAGTTCTAATAGCCCCAGAGAAATAGTTCAAAAAAACACCTCTTCCCGTCACAGTTCCCTCTCCATCCGTGTATTAGATTTGTCAGCTCACTGAAAATTAGTATTGCACCACCTACCCTGCAGGGATTCTACTTTTCAAAAGGCTCAACAATTTTAAAAAACAATAAAATTTATTTAATCATTTTATTATGAACAAATTTTTTACACTAATCCTATTGTCCATTTTTTTGGTAAACAGTATCCATGCACAACTTGCCTACATACCAAGTGGCAACAGCACGCTTGAAAATTCAACTATAGAAGTGGTAGACTTAGCGACTAATAGCATAATTAATTCTATTGAAATTGGAAAAACCCCCACCTGCATGGCTATAAAATCCGATGAAAGCAGACTATACGTTTCGAATAGTAGTGAAGGTACCGTTAGCGTGGTCGATACAGAATCTAATACGGTTATTGAAACCATCGTTTTTGGAGAGGTAATACAAGGAATCACCTTAAGCCCTGATGATAATTTTCTTTATGTCT
>CAZDTI010000610.1:0-4558 GCA_964508085.1 uncultured Saprospiraceae bacterium
TTAGTAGTTGTACCGACTATTGCTTTGATGATGTTCCTGTCGGGTTATCTCTCAATGTAAATAGCTCTTTGCAATTGGTAGAAAATTGTCCCGCAGCTTGTAATCTGAATACTTGTGCCAGAGAGTCTATTCCAATTGAATGCAACCCACCTTTATGTGAGCAATACATTCCCGGATATGCGGAGTATGACTATGTTGCATTCCGAACGAATTATGGATTACCGGACAACAATGACGACCGATTGGCAGACCCCAATGGCGCCATAGATCTTAACCTTGTTAGCCGGGATCGAATTATTGCTGGTGACACCGTTCAGGTGGATGTGAATAGTATTGTTAGAATTGATGAGGCGGGTTATAGTTTTCCTGCCGGACAATTAATTGTACGAATAACCGGGATTGGATTGTCTGAACCAAATCTGGCGCTTTTCATGGATGGAGGTATGGTGCCTATCAATCAAGAACTCATTATTTATGACAATAGCAGCAACACCTATCACGATTGTAGTACGAGTATGCCGCTCACTATAAACACGACAGACGTAGGCTCTTCTTTTGGCTTTCAATTTGACATTACTCCCGAGGTGCTTTCCAGCAATGGAGGCAATATTCCTATTGACTTTGAATATGAAGAAGGGGATTCTATTTTATTTAAACAGCAGTTCAAAATCATTCACAATTTGGTTCCAGATTTTGGTAATTCCGTTCCGCCAATTGCGACTTTGAATATCACCCCTCAGGTATACCTTCTAGATGAAAATAGCAGTGAACCTACTGAAGATTGGTTCAGATGTGACTGTGGTATGGTCACTATGGATTTGTCTGGTTATCGGTACAATATCGTTTCTGGTATTCATGCAGTTCCGACCTGTGATACCAGTAGTTTCGTAGGAGGTACTTTGTTTTCTTTCTTGCTGGGCGCAGAAAATTTCTTTCCTTATGAACATCGTTATTTGGGTACACTAACAGATTGGCAAATAGAACTGCCCGATGGATTTTCCATTGTAGAATCAAAATTAACGGCAATGAATTTACAGGAAGACATCCTGCTCTTTTCTGATGTACCACTCAATCCAATCAATAATAATACAACTTACCAATTTGATTTACTGCCTTATCAAATTCCCGATTTGGATGAAGGCTTTACCATCTTAATGCAAAATCGTTTTCTGGCCAACTGTACCGTTGCTGGTTCTCATCCATTGACAATTCATGCGCGCATCGAGCCAGCCCCGAATTTGATATTCCCTTCAGTCATTGACTCCTCAACCATTAAACCTGCTTCCTTAAGAATGTTGAACCCTGTCATAGACTTAGACGCTACTTTCTTCAATAATACCAGCTATGACGATCAGGCCGAATGGGATTTTTCTTTATTTAATAATGTGGTCACCGTTGCGTCTTTCATGAGCGGCGCTGCTCAAAACGTATGGGTTCGTCCTTTCTCTGCCAGCGGTTTGGTTACCGACTTTCAATTGACCGACGCAAGCACAGGAACTGCTTTTCCACAAATCAACGGCATTTTTCAACTCGGAATACTAGATACCCTGACCGGCATTGACCTCCATTTAACGGGTACCAATAGCAGTTGTATTGAAGAAGTAATAGAACTTCATTTTGGTTGGGATTGTGAATTATACGACAATCCAATTACCACCGCTTGTAGCGACAAAATTGCTTTTTTCACCGTTACTTCTCCTCCGGCTGCTTTAGAACAATCCGTGGAAAGTCCCATTGGACCACACTTGCTTTGTGACACTATTGACTATTATACCGTTAGTGTTTTCAATGCAGACCTGGGAACTGCTTACAGTCCAACAATAGAAATACAACTCCCCCCAGGGGTTTATATTATCCCTGGCTCTAGTGAGCTGGCTTACCCCGGCGATGGCACTTTCACATCCGTGGCAGATCCGATAGATACGGGTACCGGCACCTTACTTTGGGACATTTCAATTCTTCAGGACAGCATTGAGGAGAATGGTTTACCGGGCTTTACTTCTACTCCGGATCATAGTTTCCAAATTCGATTCAAACTCTTTACCGATTGTGATTTCATTGCCGGTTCTTATCCCATTATGTTTGCGAATGCGGAGCAGATCTGCGGCATCCCAACCAACACCTTAGCAGAGGCTGCAGAGCCTATTCTTCTAGATGGATTGCCTCCTCCTTATAATTCTTCCATCAGTGCATTGAGTAGCGATCAACCTATAAGTTGTCAAGATAGTATTTCAATGGAGGTTAGCATTACTACAGATGCTGTGACTTTGAATGGCGATAGTATTTTCATCACTTTGCCTTCAGGGGTTAGCTATGTTTCCAATTCTATTAGTGGAAATGCAAATGCTAGTATTCAGGAACCGACTATTTCAATCAATAATAATCTCCAAATTCTAAAGTGGCCGCTAATACCTGGGATCAGCTCAGGGAACGCCATTGCTTTTCAATTTATGGTTGCCGGTCTTTCAGACTTAGGCTGTGGTCCTCATCTTGCTTTGCTGCAAACGGTCGGTCCCGCATCTGCCCTTTGTGCACTGGACAATTCGGTCTGTGATATTCTTATTGAAACGGGTAGTAATATTTTACAATTGAATATTGAAAGAGCTGTTTATGATCTTAGCGATCTTGAACTAACCGTCACCCCTTCTGGCAACAATGAAATTATTGCTTTCGACATTTTAGTTGGTAACGATGGCTTCCTTTCTCAAGCCCCCATTATCATTGACTTCTATCAGGACACCGATGGTTCTGGCACCTGGACACCAGGAGATATTTTTGTTTATAGTGAAAATTACAACAATACAATTGTAAATGGAGGAAGCATCACGCTTTCAGGAAGTTTTAGCAGCATTGCAGGACAAGCTTGCGACCTTATCGCCGTTTTAGATGAAGCAAAACATTGTGCCTGTAATGGGGATGAACAAATTTTGAACAGCACGATAAACTATATTATTCCAGATGAAGTTTCTTTATGTTCAGGCGAAAGTGAAGTCATTGGAATCCCTGGAAATCCGGGTGCCGTTTATCAATGGACACCAGAAACCGGTTTAACTTGCGATGAGTGCCCCACAACAGACATAGACTTGACAAATACCTCCAACAATACAATCACAAGTACTTATCTTCTTACGGAAGACGATGGCGAAGGTTGTGTCACCGCTTACAATTTCACATTGATATTGCAGCCGGAACCAAGCATCAATAGCAGCAGCTCTGATCTTTGTTTCGGTGATTCTATTTTATTACAAGCGACTACAGCTAATAATTATTTTTGGACAGGTCCAGGAATTGTGAACCCTTCCAACCCGACCCAATTGGTTTCCCCAACTTCTGATGCCGTTTATACCGTTCAGCTAACCGATGATTTTGGTTGTAACGGCACCGACAGCATTCAGGTAACAATTATAGAACCACCGATTGCCTTTGCAGGAAACGACACACTATTTTGCGAAAGCAGTACTGTCCAATTGCAAGCTTTTTTTGACAGTGGATATAATTTTGAATGGGCTCCTGCTGACTTTTTGGATGATCCGAACAGTCCAACACCTACTATCACTAACAATATCGCTACAACATACACTGTAACCGTTACCAACTCCGACGGCTGTCAGGCTACGGATCAAATTCTAGTTGATTTTGGAGCGGCACCAACGCTAACAGGAGAAACAAGTACTTCCATTTGCTTTGGGGATTCTGTGCTACTGAGTTTTAATGGTGCCTTGAATTATTCCTGGTCACCCATTGAGGGATTGAGTTGCCCTACTTGCCCAGAGACTTATGCCTCCCCCGAAGTTCCTACGACTTATACACTCACAGGAAGTGACGCCATTGGTTGTTCTTCTACCATTTCGGTTACTGTAGATTTACTAAGTGGTTCTGGCACCTCTGAGGATATGTCCATTTGTGAGGGAGATACCATTTTGGTCTTTGGTCAATTGGTTTCAAGTCCTGGGGTTTACTGTGATACGATGGTTAGTCAATTTACCGGTTGTGATAGCATTCACTGTATTGCCATAGAAGAAAGCCTGGAAATAAACACAGAAGAAGATTTGATTATTTGTGAGGGAGAAAGTATAACTATTGATGGCGTCACTTACGAAACCGCCGGAACCTTTTGTAATACAACCTCCACTTTTGCGGGTTGTGACAGTACCCATTGTTTTACCCTTGATGTTCGGGCGACTCCGGTTATAACCATTCTGCCCGAAATCACTATTGAATTAGGAGATACCGTTGCCTTGGGGCCATTCCCAGATGCTTATAGTTATAGCTGGTCGCCTTCGGAGGGACTGAGTTGTGATGATTGTTCTAATCCTTTAGCTAGTCCTTTGGTTGACACGGAATATTTGGTCATCGTGACAGACAGCGTTGGTTGTAACAATGAATTTTCGATACAGACCAGATCGACTACACCTATTTGTTTGCCCCCTCATGTGTTTATGCCAAATGCATTCACTCCGAATGGAGACAACGAAAACGATGAACTTCGTGTTTTTGGCAACAGCATTGAACGATTGCATTTAATGATTTTTAATCGCTGGGGCGAAAAGGTTTTTGA
>CAZDTI010000611.1:0-4553 GCA_964508085.1 uncultured Saprospiraceae bacterium
CAATTACAAGTAAAAAAATATTAGTCGGAAATGAGCCACCGAATATAAAAATTGAATTGGAAAATGCTCTGAATCATAGATGAAGCGCTAGGTGTTTGGGAAAGCCAAGGCAGAACATAGGTTGGTTCCATAAAAGATGGAAAAGTTTTAATTATTCCTCTTTCTTTAATAGGGTTGGCTTAACTACAACTTCATCACCCGTTCTACCCAAATACCTTTTTCCGACTTTAATAACAAAAGGTATACCCCCTCAGTCTGCCCACTCAAATCTAGAACTGTTTTTCTATCTAAATGACCTTCTAACAACAATTTTCCATTGATATCATTTAAACTGTAAGTCCCCTCAATGGGAGTAGGAAATAGAACCTGCAGTAAACCCAAAGTCGGATTCGGAAACACTTGCGGTTCTATTCTTGTTAATTCCTCCATTCCAATCGAAATCAAATCCTCTCCATCGCAATCCTCATCAATACCATTATTCGGGATTTCTGTGGCAGTGGTGTTTATCAAAGGATCTTCGTCATCACAATCGTCGGCAAGTGCAAAGCCGTCTTGATCCAAGTCATCATCTAAAGTCATTTCGTTACAATCATCGTCAAGGCCATTGTAGACGATTTCCATAGCTTCAGAATTTACAAATGTATTGTTATCGTCACAATCATCCACGAGCAAAAATCCATCGCCATCCAGATCATCATCCAAGGTTAAAGTATTACAATCATCATCCAATCCGTTGTAAGGGATTTCGATCATGTTGAAATTGACGAGTGGGTTATTGTCATCACAGTCATTCCAAAGTTCAAAACCATCCTCGTCAAAGTCGAAGGTAGCTATCATTAGATTCTCCGTCGTATTCGTTACCACTGCTGGATTAAAATCAAAAAAGATATTGGCGGTATTATTGATGTTCGTATTTTCAGGAATGGTATCATTAGCACGAATGCTATACATGACGTATCCCTGACTTTCGTCAAAATTAGTTGTACTATCAGGAAGAAAAATATCGCGGAAATCAAAAGTAACGATATTTCCTTCGAGGTAGGTACTCAACACCGATTCATGGCTACTGGTGATGTACAGAAAAGTCGTTAAATCCAAATTTGGATCTAATTCGTCTTTGATGACAACATCGTAGGCTTCTGCATTTCCAGTGTTTTGGAAACGAATAGTGTAGACTAAGTTTTCACCGATCAAAGCATAATTATTTGGATAAATCGGAGCCACCAATTTGTCGTTTGGATCGTAGGAACATTGCACTTCGAGGCTGTGATTGTGTTCATCAAAACCATTTGGTCCATTTACATCCGTGTAATAAATCTCTGTTTCAAAGTTCAGCGTATTTCCAATTGGAAAATCGGGTGGGCCAGGTAATTGAAGGCTGATCTCTTTTTTCAAAACGGCATCTGGAAACAAATTTGTAAAAAACCAACCATAACGATTGGGTGAAACGATACTGTCTGGGTGATCAATGAAATTAATATCCAAAATGTTTTCGTCTATTGTAAACCAAAGGATTCCGTCTGCTATGGTGGTTCCGTTGTTTGCGGCCATGGGATGAAACGTAACAAATTCATTACATCGAGCCAGGCTATTGCTTGTGCTCGTCACTACGTCGGAAATAAATTCCGCTGGATGTAAACCAAAGTAAACAGTATCCCTTAGATTGGCCGCATCTAACGTAAAATCATACGAGGCTGGGCCAGTGGTGAGTTCCCAGATGGGCGTTGTTGTTTGATTGTACGAAATACTATAAGCTCCAAGGTCTAGATATTTTTCGCCGCCATTGGTTGAATTACCGTAAACGGAAAAAGCGCCTGGCTCGATAAGGGCACTAGCACAGGAAAGAAAGGGTTCTCCATTGTCCAAGATGCCATCTTGATTGATGTCGTAGAATAAAGGGTAATTGATTTTTCCGACTTCTTCACAAGTATCCAAAATCTCTAAGTCGCTGTTACAGCCAGGGGCATTATTCAAAATAGTGCTTGACTCCCCTGACAATAAGTAATTGCAGACAAATGGGGCATTGCAGGTTTCTAACAAGCCATTATTGCTTATGGTTAAATGACCTCCAATAAAAATAAGGCTATTCAATCCTTGCAAATCAGTCAGCTTTGTATGAGTCAATCTTAAAAAACCACCAACCGAATGCAGGTTTTGAAAACCGTTTATCGAAGTTATTAGACTATTACTCGCTAAATAAAAATTGGACTCAATGGTAGTTAGATTATTGAAACCTTCGATGCTATCCAAGTTTGAATTGTAACGGATTGAAAGTTGACCTCCAAGATGAGCCAAATTCTGAAAACCATTTATGGTGTTTATAGAATCGTTACTTCTTATGTATATATAAGATCCGACGGAGTCTAAGTTGTTCAGCCCGTTTATGTAATTAAGACTTGAATTGGAATAAATGTACAAGTGTTCTCCAATATGACTGAGGTTACCAAAATCCGGAAAGGTGCTAAGACTCTGATTTCTGGACAGCTCCCAAAAACGATCTATCTTATTTAAATTATTAAAACCAATAAAACTATGCAGGCTATCATTTTCACTTATCATCAGATGTCCTCCTATCTCAGAAAGACTATTAAAACCATTAACCAATGATAAGTTATTGTTCTTGCTAATGTCGAGATTTTCCTTAATTGTTTCCAGACTATCCAGCCCGACTACGGAAGTAAGAGTATTGTTGTGTGTTAGGATAAAGCTGCCACCAATTTCGGTGAGATTGTTCAGTTCGGCAATAGAAGACAAATTTTCATTATTAGAAACAAGACAATTATAGCCAATCTTTTTCAAACTGCCTAAGGCATCAATGTTTGTCAAATATTGATTGGAGTCTATTTGTAAATTACCACCAACTTCCGTTAAGTTTTCCAAACCGGCCAGACTTGTAATGCTGTCATTTCTTTCTATCCATAAATAACCTCCAATTTTGTTAATCTGATTGAATCCGTTTAAATCAAAAATTGGATCCTGATCTTCTGAGTGGATATGAACATCACAATTCAAGGTATCGAGTGTGGGATTATTTATTAGAAAATCATCCACTTCTGTTTGACTTGTAAAAGAAAGCAAACAGTGACTTTGCTCATAAGCTCCCAGATCAACAAAACCATTTTGAATTCTGGGCTGGCCGTTCAAGTCAAAGGAACCGAGGTCTATATCATGGTTACTACCTGTATTTACGGCTTGTGAATTGTCTGACAACTGAAAATTTTCATCACCAATAGAAATGAAAGGATCGTTCGCGTTAAAAATATTGCCATCGCCGCAAATGATGTTATCACCAAAGCTTTCACAATCAGGAAGGTCAATTAAGTTATAAGCAATATCAACGTATAGATCAGTACCATTTATCTCTATTGTTTTTACAGATTGGCTAGAATGGTTTCCCCAGAAAATACAATTACTTACCTGTAGATTTGTATAATCATTGTATCCGTTTGAGGAGTAAATAACTGATCCACCCGATGTTGCTGAATTATTCACGAACGTACAATTCGTAACATCTATTGAATGTGTTCCACTAATAACGCCTCCTTTAGATGCGGTATTCCCAATGAAAAGAGAATTATCGCCCTGAATATTAGTGGCACTTAAGTTTCCGCCTCCGCTCGTTGAAATTGTGTTATACTCGAAAATACAATGATTAAAATGCAGAGACGCGGCCTGAAAGCCACCATAATCGGAAAGACTAGCACTTGCTATTCCTCCTGCATTATAGGAGAAGCGACACTGGTCTAGAATGAGAAGATCTCCATTAACCCTCGCTCCTTTCGCTCCATTACCGACTATAGTACAGTATTTTAGCTCTACGTCTCCTGACCAGTCAGTTGTAAAAACACCATTGTTCTGATTGTAGCTGACTTCACAATTTGTCATGCTAAGACCGCCGCTTTCCCGAAGACGAATTCCATCGTTTCCATTATTACTTATTAAGCAATCTGTCATGCTAAGACCGCCGCTTTCGCGAAGGTAAATTCCATCGTCTCCATTATTACTTATTAAGCAATCTGTCATACTAAGACTAACGCCTTCGCGATGGTAAATTCCATTAATCAGGTTGTTGACAACTTGGCAATTGACAAAACTTCCAGAGCCTTCATCAAATTTCAATCCATTCCTTTTTGCATCAGAAATAGTAAAGCCATCCATACGGAAAAAGCCTCACTAGTAACAATATTATTAACATTGTCTAAACTGCTACTCGGGTCCCCTATGTTCCCACTTAATATGGTAGGATAACTTTCCGAATCTCGGTCGTCCATTGTTGGATTACCTGTATTTGGAAAACCACCTAGCATCAAGAAATCCTCATAAATCATAAAAGTAGCATCCTGGTCTTCCTCGGTGCAATCCGTACATTCAACAGGAAAATAAGTCCCCTCTGCTACCCAAACTGAGCCCCCAGACTCCTCCGCTTCATTAATCGCCTGCTGCACCCTCCCAAAAGCATTTTCCCAAGAGCTCCCATCTCCACTCCCACCAATCTTCACATAATGAATTTGGCTTTGCGCAAAAAACGAACAACAAACAAAAAGCATAGTAAA
>CAZDTI010000612.1:0-4543 GCA_964508085.1 uncultured Saprospiraceae bacterium
TTTACCGTCGTTCTTCTTCATCATTGCCAATGCTGCTTTTAACTCAGGGATTTCCTTGAACTGTCTTCTTACTTCTGTAATCATATCCATTGCTGCACGCCCTACTGCATTCATTGATAAGGCAGAGAACAAGAATGGTAGCATACCACCAATTAACAAACCAGCCATTACTACTGGGTTTGCAATGTTAATAGAATCGATTCCAGCTGTTGCCATGAAAGCCGCAAATAATGCCAAAGCCGTTAATGCCGCAGAACCAATTGCGAAACCTTTTCCAATCGCCGCAGTGGTGTTTCCTACTGCATCCAACTTATCTGTTTTCTCTCTAACCTCTTTTGGCAATTCCGCCATTTCAGCGATACCACCAGCGTTGTCAGAAATAGGTCCGTAAGCATCTACTGCCAACTGGATACCCGTATTAGATAACATACCTACTGCTGCAATCGCAATACCGTACAAACCAGCAAAGTGGTGTGCTCCGATGATCGCTACGGCTAAAATCAAAATTGGAATTGCCGTAGACTGCATCCCTACACCCAAACCAGCAATAATGTTTGTTGCTGCTCCAGTGATGGATTGATCTACGATAGATTGTACTGGTCCAGTACCTGTCCCAGTGTAGTATTCTGTTACTTTACCAATTGCTAAACCAGAAACTAAACCAATGATGATTGCAATGAAAACACCCATTGAAGAGTAGTTCATAGCACCAACTGTCCATGTTTCAGGAAGAATCCAGGTAACAATGAAGTAAGTAGCAATAAGCATCAAACCAGCAGAACTAAATTCTCCCATGTTCAATGCCTTGTGTGGATCTCCACCATCTTTTACTTTTACTAAGAAGGTACCCAAGATAGAAGTTAAGATACCAACTGCTGCCAATACTAATGGTAACAATACAGCATTCAAACCTCCGAAATCATTGGTTGTTGCAAATTCAGCAGCGCCCATGAAAGTTGCACCCAATACCATAGTACCGATGATGGAACCTACATAAGACTCAAACAAATCCGCTCCCATACCTGCTACGTCACCTACGTTGTCACCAACGTTATCTGCAATCGTTGCAGGGTTTAATGGATGATCTTCAGGAATACCCGCTTCTACTTTACCTACAAGGTCAGCTCCAACATCTGCTGCTTTTGTATAGATACCACCACCTACTCTTGCAAACAAGGCGATAGAAGAAGCACCGAAAGAAAAACCAGTCAAAACCGTGATAACACGATTTACTTCGGCCATGTTTCCAACACCATACATATTACTATAGACTAAGAATAAAGTACCTAGCCCTAGAACACCAAGACCAACTACTCCCAATCCCATAACTGCACCACCAGCGAAAGCCACTTCAAGTGCCTTACCTAAACTGGTACGAGCGGCGTTGGTTGTTCTTACGTTTGCTTTGGTAGCCACCTTCATTCCGATGAAACCAGCTAAGGCAGAACAGATCGCTCCTAATATGAAAGAAAGCGCCACTAAGCCAGAAGAAGTTTCTGCATTTGCGGTAACGCCTAAAATAACAGCAACTACAGCCACAAAAACCGCCAATACTCTGTACTCTGCTTTCAAGAAGGCCATTGCTCCGTCAGAAATGTTTGTTGCTATTCGAGCCATTCGCTCTGTTCCTACTTCCTGCTTTGAAACCCAGGAGGATTTCCAAAAAGTGTACAGCAAAGCCAGCACACCAAATGCAGGAATAAACATTGTAATTTTATCACCCATGATCTTGTTTTACGTTTAAAAGTTAGTTTTAATAATAAAGGCATCCACTAAATTTTACTGGATACCTATTAGTTTTTTTACTGAGAACATGCAAAAGTAATTTTTTTTTAATATCTGGCAAAATATAAGACCAGAAAGGATTTCAACTCCAACTGCAACCTCAACCTGTCTGCCAAGCGGCGGATTCCCTTAGTACGCGGGCGATTTGCGAAATTGAGCGCTTTGAGGTTCCAGTTGAAGTTGAGCTTTAGATTGAAAAGGCCCCGAGAGCCCTAGCTCATCCAAGTTGTCTTCTCCTCAATAGCCGTTCTTGGGCTTGCGGGAATCTCTGTATCATAATAGCCCATATAAAAGAAGCCCAAACAGTGCTCTTCATCCGCTAATTTTAGAAAATCACCCATTTCGGATATTGTTTTGGGGCTACTCCAATAAGCACCAATCCCATAAGAGGTACAAGACAACCACATATTTTGCACGGCACAACCAATTGCCGCTATTTCTTCCCATTCCGGTATTCGTTCTTCTAAATCACGCTGCATACAAATGGCAATTACACAGGCAGATTGGCTGGGTTTCTTTACGGTCTTTTCGTATTTCTTTTCAGAAAAGCGATCTCCAGCGGTTTGTTTGTACTTTTCGCCGAGTACTTCGCCGAGTAAGATCAAGGAATCTCCGGTTATTACTTTGAAACGCCAGGGCTCTGTAAGTCGGTGGGTTGGAGCGACATTGGCGTTTTCCAGGATTTCTTTGATGATGGATTTCTCGATGGGTTTGCCGTTATACATCTTTGGAAAGACAGAGCGACGGCTTCGGATGAGCTTATTTATATTGCTTGGATCGAACATAAGTAGTTGATTTTGAGGAAGCGAAGATAGGGAAATTTTACGGTAGACGGGGAACGGTAGATGGTTTTACGGTGGACGGTGGACAGGCCTACGATCGCGGGAACCGTCTACCGTAAAACCGTCCGCCGTCTCCCGTTTTAGAGCGTATTGTGTTTATTTTTTAGACTAATCTAAAAATTAATTCTATCTTTGGGGCAATGCATCAATTATCACATACCGAAGAGAATTATCTCAAAGCCATTTTTAAGACCTCTGAACCGGAGAATAAAGCGGCGAGTACCAATCAAATCAGCCAACGAATGAGCGTAAGCGCTGCTTCTGTTTCGGATATGCTAAAGCGATTGTCGAAAAAGGAGCTGATTCATTATGAAAAGCATCGAGGGGTTGTGCTAACCAAGCTTGGCCATCAATTGGCTACGAACCTGATTCGAAAGCATCGACTTTGGGAAGTTTTTTTGGTAGACAAATTGGATTTTTCCTGGGATGAAGTTCATGACATTGCGGAGGAGTTGGAGCACATTGAGTCGCCCAAATTAGTCGACAAACTCGATGCTTTTTTGGGACATCCTCGTTTCGATCCGCATGGTGATCCTATTCCAGATGCTGATGGTAATTATGCTTTTCGCAAACAAATTTTATTAGCGGAGTTACCATTAGGAAAAACGGGAGTTGTAGTAGGAGTCTTAGAACACAGTAAGCCTTTTTTACAATACCTCGATCAAACACAACTGAATCTAGGTTCTGCCTTCCAAATTCTTGAAAAATTTGAATACGATCAGTCGCTGAAGATCCAGTTGAAAAATGACGCCATACATTTATTGACGCATAAAGTAGCTAAGCAAATTTTGGTGCAGCAGAAGGATTGATTTATTAGAACACAATAAACACAACAATGAATTTACAAAAATATTTTAAAACCGTAAGCATCCTGTTTTTTGCATTGCTATTCCTCTCGAACACTCAAGCGCAAGACAAGCCCAAAGTAGTCGCTACCGCTTCTATGATCGCTGACATGGTAAAGCAAATCGCAGGCGACAAAGTAAGTATTGGATGTATCGTTCCGATTGGTGGCGACCCCCATTTGCACAGTCCTACGCCTCGTGATGTAAAGATGGTAGCGGCGGCGGATTTGATCTTGAAAAACGGATTGACTTTCGAAGGCTGGTTATCTGAGTTAATTGAAAATTCGGGTACAAAAGGACGAACTGTTTTGGTAACAGAAAACATCAAAGCCATAGAGAGTAAGACGTATAAAAACTCCACTGATCCGCATGCCTGGATGAATGTTACGAATGGCTATATTTATATTGAAAACATCAGAGATGCCTTAGTCAAACTAGATCCTGACAATCAAGCATTTTACGAAAGTCAACATGATGCTTATCGCAAGAAATTAGAAGAAACTCATAATTATATCAACCAATTGGTTCAAACCATTCCGGAGGAGCGTAGGATACTCATTACCTCTCACGATGCTTTCCAATATTACGGCCGTCAGTATGGTATTCGACTCGAAGCAGTGATGGGGATTTCAACTGATGTTGACGTTCAAACATCGGATATGGTTCGCCTAAATAAAGTAATCAAAGCTTCAGGTGTTCCAGCCATCTTTATGGAGAGTACAATTAACCCTAAGCTACTTAAGCAATTGGCTGCTGACAACGGAATTACCATCGGTGGAGAGCTCTATGCGGATTCTATTGGCGATGAAGATAGTCCTGCTCCGACCTACATTGATATGCTGCGGCACAACACGGAAGTGATTGTAAAAGCGTTGAAACAGGAAAAGAAAGAACAAGATGTGAACGAAGGGCATTCTGATGATTCTTCGGGGAGTAATTGGTGGTTGTATGGGATAATAGGGGTGCTGGCGATTGGAGGTTTTTTGTTTGTGATTAAGAAAATGGATCAGTAATAAAGAGGGTAGATGAACTGTGTTCAAAACCAAGAAAAACGAATAAACATTGAAAATA